>CAVKLO010000204.1:0-3854 GCA_963656985.1 Bulleidia sp.
ACAAGTAAGAGGAGTATCAGACCTGCCTTTCTTTATGTATCGAGTCTGCAAGATTTACGGCTAATCAAACCCATGCTTTTGCAGGTGAGCCCTTAATTCCGCATAAAACAATACTTTTTTGCCAGAGGCATCTTGTTGCCGATAGATGAAGTCCTGTTTTTTCGTCAGCGAGACCTCCGGAGGTCCTTAAGGAGTCTTACAGCTTCCGCTGATACCCTCAGAAGCGCGACTTTTTCAAGTGAGCCATCAGCTTTTAAATTATTCGCCATCGTTGGCGACGAATGGAACTGACAGCGGAGCCGCCGGGCTAATCGGCCATCCCGCCTCCGAAGCGGTACTCAAGTCCGGAGGCGAGGCGGAGGATGTCCTTGGTCGGGCCTTCCAGAGTGAAGCCCCCGAGACAGCGCTCCGCAGTGATGCGGTCTTCCCAGACTCTGGCTATCTTGCGGAATACACTCGTGCTGCGAAAGAACAGATTCTCACCCAATTCCTTTTCAAGGCGGTAGCCCCGGCTTGCCATATAGTCTATGACACTCTGGCGGATTTCAGAATACTCTCCGGAGATGCGTACGTGTCTGCGCCCGTATCCGAAGCGCGGATAGAATGCCGAGACGCAGGCGAACACACCGAGGATCAGCCAGACTGAGCGCCAGCCGTTGCGGAACATAACGTCTATGTCTGAACTGACGAAACCCGTCAGGACGAGGACGGCAAGTATGAGGGTGACGAGCACGACCACGTAGATGAAGTATTTGACGGCTCTGATGATGTATTTCATAATCAATAACTTTAAGAAGCTGTTTGTAATAATCCCTTTTCTTTTGCGCAGCTTTTCCGGCCATTTTCCTTTCGGTCACCACTAATGCGTCCACTGCCGCGCTTCCTCTTCCCGAGCCGGAACTGCCGGGGGCAAAGATAGCGTTTCTGCACCGATTATGAAAGCCCGTTGGAAAACGGCCCCCCGGCGGGGGCGGCTCGGGTTTGATTCTTGCAGGGAAAAGCATTACCTTTGAAGTCTTGAAACAAAAACTTTTGCCTTATGATGAAAGAAGACCCGCTCGAGCGGATTGCCCGCGAAGAAGCACAAAAGAAGAACAGAGGCCCGCAGGGGCTCATATACGCATTGGCGGCTATAGCCGCCGTACTTGCCGCCGCTCTGGCGTTCATCTGGATTCAGAAATCCTCGCTCGTGAAGGAACTGAATCTCGAGAAGGAGGACCTGACCGAGCAGATAGTGACGCTGCAGCAGGACTACGACAGTCTCTCGTCAGAGTACGACTCCATCAACTCCCAGCTCGACTCCTCCAGAGAAGAGGTCGCGCAGCTGGTGGAGCGCATAAAGAAGACGGATGCTACGAACCGCGCGAAGATGCGCCAGTACGAGAAGGAACTCGGCACGCTGCGCAGCATTATGAGGAACTACATCGTGCAGATCGACTCGCTGAACACGCTTAACAAGAAGCTCACCGCAGATGCGGCCGCAGCGCGTCGCGAGGCCGCCGAGAGCCGCAAGGCGAACAGAGAGCTCTCGCAGCAGGTGGACGACCTCAGCTCGCAGGTCGCCGTCGGCTCGGTGATCAAAGCGAGAGGCGTACGCCTGGAGGCGTACAATGCTTCCGGCAAGGTCACGGACCGCAGCAGCCGTGTCATCCGTATGCTGACTACGCTCTCCCTGGTGGAGAACGACCTTGCGCCTAAGGGCCCGGTCAGAGTCTATATCATCGTGAAAGACCCTGACGGCAATGTGGTCACGAATTCGTCCAGCACCGGATTCGAGTGTGCGGGCGAGGCCCATACCGCATCCGCCTCCCGCGAGGTGGACTATGAAGGCAGCGAGGTGGAGATGAGCATCTACCTGAACGACCTTCAGGATGTCTGCACCAAGGGTGTCTATACCGTCGAGGCCTACACTACGCAAGCCTTCCTCGGCTCGGCCGAGACACTGCTCAGATAGGCGGAAAGTTGTGATAAGTGATTAAGAATCCGGGGTGAAAGCCCCGGATTTTCATTTTTCCTCATCGTGGCGGGTCAGCCCTTGTTCACATATTCAGCAGCTGCGCAGAGCTTCTCGTAGAAGTCGGAGCCGAAGCGGCGGATGAGAGGGTCTTTAAGGAACTCATAGACTCTCACTTTCTCTTCCCACCCCTTTACGAAGGCATCCGCGCAGATGTCCCAGCGGTGCAGATTCAGGGCCAGAGTCCCGTTCCCGAGTTCAGTGATGCGTATGGGATACAGCTGGCAGGAAATGGGCTTGCGGAAATCGCACTTGCCCTGGAACCAGCATCTTTCCATTGCGCACAGGCGGTTCCCCTCGGGGTCGGTGTGCATATAGGCGCATTCCTGCGTGCCCGGGACCAGAGGGGTCACGATGTCCCCCTCGAAATCTATCTCGAAAAAGCCTTTGCTCTCGGCGGCTTCCCGCCCCGCGCAGCTCATAAGCGGCGAGAAGACAGGGTAGCAGCGCTCCACTTCCGCGATCTCGCTTTCTTCCAGCGGCGCACCGCAGTCTCCCGCCTCGCAGCATTTCCCCTTGCATTTCGCGTAATCGCAGCAGAAATACTCCGAGATCACGTCCTCCGAAATCAGACAGTCGTCCACTTCCACGATTATCCCGTGCTGCTTTCCGAATCCCATACCTCAATATACGATATATTCTACTCTCCCCCCGGCGGCGATGGCCGAGAGAACCTGCTTCACTGACGAAGCGTCCACACTTTTCAGCTGAGTCTTGTACCGGCTCGCTATGTCCTTGCCCAGCGAATACCGCAGTATCGCGGCTTGCTCGATTCCCTCCCGGGAAGCTCTCTCGCGGTCCAGTTCACTGCCCAGCCAGGTCTTGTGGAACTTCAACTCCCTGTCGCTTATCTTCATCGAAGCGATATCCGCGAGCAGAGACCGTATCTGACTTATCGCCACCAGCGGATCTTCCGTGATCACTCCTTCCGGAAGACCCTCCTCGGGAATCTGGCGCAGAGACAGATGCACGCTTATCCGCTCCGTCGGGAACAGTTCGTAGCGTCCGGTGACACTCACCGACATCCCCAGCTCAGGCAGTTCGGAGATGATCCTCTCACGCAGAATCTTGAGAGCTATCCTGAAACTCATATCTCTTTCGGGGCTGAACGGCATCGCGGCGGTGAGCGCCATATTCACGCCCGGCACTCCGTCACCCGTTTTCATCATCGGGGCCCACTCGGTAAAGGTCAGCACAGATGTCGGTGCGCTGAGACTTATCGCAGGTCTGACTGAGTGTCTGGACGAGGTCTCGAACCCTCCCAGATAGCGCATAAGCTGTTTCTTCAGCTCGAATTCATCGAGATTACCCGTCAGGATGAGCACTCCGTCCGAGCAGTTGCGCAGCTGAGCGCTGAAATACTCGTCCGCCCGCGCGGGCAGATCGTCCCCGAGAGCCGCCAAGTCCCGCACCGCCGTATATCTGTAGTCGGGAATCAGAAGGCTGTCCATAAGGACATCCAATGCCTCCCTCTCCTTCCGCTGTCCGGCGAGAGCGGCGGCCGCGCTGCTTTTGAAGAGCGGAAAGGCCTTCCTGTCCATCTTCCGGCTCGACGCGGTGGAGACCAGAGCTTTCAGAACGAGCTGAAGACGCTCTGACGGAGCCGCACCGGAAAGGCGCATATCCGACTCCGTGACAGTGCAGGAAAGGGATACCTTATTAGCTTCCAGCATCGAGCGGAACGTGCTTCCCTCCAGTCCGGCTATGCTGTAGAGGCTGAAAATATCCTGCACGAAGCCTCCCTCGCCCCGGCGGAGTCCGGCCACTTTGCTGTAGCCGCCGTTCAGCAGCAGGCAGTAACGGAAACTGCGCTCGGTACCGCTCTGCTTGTATATGACCC
>CAVKLO010000205.1:0-3792 GCA_963656985.1 Bulleidia sp.
CGATATAGACCTTCTCCTCTCCCTTGAGACGCTCGCCGTTGAAACGTACGTCGTCATTGAGGACATTGACCTTTGTGCCGAGCTCCGTCACCACCTCACCGTTCACGGTGACGACACCCGCCTGGATGAACGTGTCGGCTTCGCGGCGTGAGCATACGCCCGAGTTCGCTATGAATTTGTTGAGGCGTATTTCCTCCTTTATCGGCGTAGGTGCGCCGTCGTAGTCGGACGCGTTCCAATTGTCGATCTGAGGACGGCGGCTGATCATCCTGTTCACGCCGGCTTCGTCCGTCTCAGTGAACTGAGGCGGCACATTCTTCCTTTTCGCCGCGCCCTTTGCCTTCGGCTTCATTCCCGGTTTTGCTCCGGACTTGGAGTTTCTGCGCGGGGCTCCTTCCCCGCCGGCCCTGTCGTAAGACGGGCCTCTATCGTAACTGCGGTGCTGCCCGCCTTCTACGGAGGCGTAGTTTCTGCGCTGCTGGCCGTCTTCACCGTAGCTTCTGCGCTGCTCTCCCTCGGCTGAGTTCCTGTTTCCGTAGGAACTTCTTCCATAGCTCTGGCGCTGAGGACGGTCGCCGTAGCTTCTGCGCTGCCCCTCTTCGCCATAATTGCGGTGCTGCCCGCCTTCGCCGGAGTTGTAGCTTCTGCGCTGCTCGCCGCCTTCACCGTAGCTGCGGCGCTCGCCGTATCCGCGGCCGCTGTACGAAGGACGCTGCTCACCGTAGCTTCTGCGCTGTCCGCCTTCTCCGGAGGAGTAGCTTCTGCGCTGTCCTTCTTCGCCATAACTGCGCTGCTGTCCGCTTTCGCCGTAACTGCGGCGCTGCTCATCACCTTCGCCGTGATACCTGTTTCCATAGCTACCCGAATAGGCGTTTCTCCCGTAGCCTTGACGCTGAGGACGGTCGCCGTAACTTCTGTGCTGCTGCCCGCCTTCGCCGGAGCTGTAACTTCTATGCTGCTCTCCGCTCTCGCCATAGTTTCTATGCTGTCCGCCATAACTGCGGCGCTCTCCGCCGTCACCATAGCTTCCTGACGCCACGACTTTCTTGCGTGGTCTGAGCTTTCTACCTTCCGCAGAATACGCCGGTCTGCGTTCTGCACTTTCGGAACCGTAATCGCTACGGTTCTCCTGACGGTCGAAACCGTAGTTCTTGTAATCTTCCATTTCTGACTTTGCCTTTGCGGCTATTTTAAATTAAATATATAGGTAATGCTACCCTGCTGGAGAGCAGGCGCGTCCGCGCTCATATTGAAGTGCGCGCCGAGTGCAGCCTTACGTGCTTCAGCCCATAAATTCTTATCCGTGACCGTGGTTCCGTCGGCTCCCGCCAACGCTTTCTGAACCTTTCCGTACTGGTCCACCCAGATGGTCACGACCACCTTCCCGCTCGCCTGTGACTCATAAACCGGGCGCGGCAGCGAGCCCACCACGCTTCTTCCCTTGAGGTGCGCGTTCGGAGTCCCTCCGACCGCCCCTTTTTCAGTATTGCCCTTAGGCTGCCCCGCCTTGTAGCCCTCGGACGCTTTCGTAGCTCCGTGCGGAGCCGTCAGGGAAGTGTCCTTCCTGCTCATACCCGGGAACGAGGCCCGAGGATCCAGAACAGGTTCCGCCTCAGTCACGGGCACTTCCACGTCCCCGTGCTCGTCGGGTGCGGCCGCCGGCGTGAGATTCTTCTCCGCCACATAAGGCGACTCGCTCCGCTGAACCAGTTCCACCGGCTTGCTCAGGTCGATCTCCTCCGCCTGCGGCTGCCGGCCGTTGCGCTGCTGCACCACCCTTTCCGGCTCCTCCTCGAAGTCGATGAGAAAGGTTGTCTCCTGCGGCGGCGGGTATATGTATTTCAGACCGGTGAAAGAGCAGAAAAGAGCCGAGCAGACGGGTATGGCCACGGCCAATACCGCGCCCACCGCACTGGAAATCTTCTCCTGCCTCTCCCTTTCTCTGAGATACTGTTTCATAAGATACTATTCCGGCTGCGTAGCCAGAATCACTTTATAATGGTTTCTCTTCGCGATGTTCATCATCGCCACTATCTCCTTTACCGGGACGCTCTCGTCCGAATAAATGGAGAAAGTCGGGTCTTCTTCACTCTGAAGAAGCTCCACAAGTTCGTCCTCTACGGTCTCATAGCTGACCGGCTCTTCGTTGCCGTTCACGTGATAGGTGTAGATGTCGTCCCCCCAGTCCTTGATGCTCACGCTTACCGTGGCCTTCGCGGATACCTGTCCCGTGCTCTTCGGCAGAAGAAGCTTCAGCGCGTTCGGGTTCACCAGCGTCGAGGTCACGAGGAAGAAGATGAGCAGCAGGAACACGAGGTCGCTCATCGATGACATCGATGTCTCGGACAGAGGTCTGGTAGTTCTCTTTATGGCCATACTGCTATTCGTTGTCTGCTTCGGCCGGCTCGTTGAGCAGGTCCATAAAGTTTATGGTCGCGCTCTCCATCTTGAACACCAGTCCGGAGATCTGATTCGTCAGGTAGTTGTATCCGAAATAAGCGAGGATTCCCACGATGAGACCGCCTACGGTAGTGACCATAGCGGTATAGATGCCGCTGGAAAGCATAGTGATGTCGAGGTTGTTCCCGGCCTGGGACATATTGAAGAAGGCCTGGATCATACCCACTACGGTGCCGAGGAAACCGATCATAGGAGCGCCTCCTGCGCAGGTGGCGAGGAATGGAAGACCCTTTTCGAGTCTGGCCACTTCGAGGTTTCCGGTATTCTCGACTGCGGTCTGTATGTCGGCGAGAGGGCGTCCCATACGCTCGATACCCTTCTGCACGAGCCTGGCGACAGGGGAGTCATATTTCTCGCAGAGGGTCAGC
Organism: Bulleidia sp.; assembly: GCA_963656985.1. GTDB lineage: Bacteria > Bacteroidota > Bacteroidia > Bacteroidales > UBA932 > Cryptobacteroides. The sequence goes on from CAVKLO010000205.1 coordinate 2,829, forward strand.
GCGGACTTGATTTTGCCTTCGTGGATATAGTCGCGTATGTCGTCCATAAAGTTCCGGTCTATCTTCGAGGCCTGGCGGATCATCCACCACTTCTTGCCGAAGATGTAGAAGGCGATGATGGACAGTGCCAGCAGCACCAGCATCAGCCATCCGCCCTTGCAGGCCATTTCTATCAGTGAATAAGTCATTTCCTGCTGCTGAGGCACGGCCTGAACTTCGGTCGCCGCCTGCTCGAGTGCAGCAAGAGTGTCGATTTGGAGGAGATGGGAAAGCATATTTTCTATACTGTTTAAAATCTAAATTAACACATTCAATACCAATTCTGCAAAAATAGCCATTTTTTTCGAAACGGCTGCAAAAATGCAGATTGTACATCAACGAAATGCAAAATCTCGGCAAGACGCACTCCCAAGTGCAAAATGCCGGCAAGATGTACTCCCAAGTGCAAATTCTCGGCAAGACGCACTCCCCGATGTCCCGAATGAAGCAAAGCCCTTTCTGTAGTAAGCATCTCCGTGTTGACGGCGGAGGGTATAAAGAGAGCAGGATGGAATGCCCTGCTATTCTTTTGCCGGGATGGTGCATCGAGGTGACGGAAATTCCGGGAAATCCGTCATCTCGATGTACTTAGGTACACCGAGGTGACGACCTAAAACGTTATCCCGTCATCTCGATGCACCGACTGACCGAAGACCGGCTATAAGCCTTCAGTCTGTAAAGGTTGTGGTTAAAAATCAAATATCATTGTAGGGTGCAGAAAACTTATAATCGATGCCGTTACAGGTGAAGGTAAAAATAGCTTCCGGGGATACCATATCACTTTTCAAGGTAAGTGAACATCCCTTCGAATCACCTGAATACATGATCCAGCCGCCAGAATAATTCGTGGCACTTACTGAATCATCTGAAGTATCCACCAATTACTTCAAGGCGGTATGACCATCGGAAAGAATAGGCTAACAAA
>CAVKLO010000206.1:0-3790 GCA_963656985.1 Bulleidia sp.
TTCACAGCGGTCTGGGGGCTTAATATATAAAACCTGATGTGTCAAAGATGAGAATATAGTGAAAGTTTTTATATTTTTGCAATATGGAAGAAAAAAAGAATGAATTTTCTCAAGTTCTGGATGTCGCGTCCCTCGCGGGACACATTCTGCTTGAGAACGGGGCCGAGATCACGAGGGTGGAGGAGACGATGCAGCGCATCGCGTCGCACTTCGGCGTGGATTCCGGCCATTTCTTCGTCATCAGCAACGGCATCTTCACCACGGGGTCCCTGGGCCGCTATGCCAATGTGGAGTTCATTCCCATCCGGGGCATCCAGCTCTCTAAAATAGTGGAGGTGAACGACCTCAGCTACGATATCGCTGCGGACAGATGCAGCCTCGAAGAGGCCGGGGAGAGATTGGTCGCGATACGCGACCGCAGGGGCAAGGCCGCCTGGGAGCAGATTGCCGGCTCGGCGTTCGGAGCTGCGGGCTTCGCGGCCGTGTTCGGGGGGAGTCTTATGGACTGTGCGGCTGCTTTCTGCGTGGGCGCATTGCTCTACGTCTTCGCTCTCGGCGTCAGCTCGCGCCACTTCTCGAAGATTCTCGCGGGCATCTGCAATGCCGCTGTCGCCACGTTGCTGTGTCTCGTCTCGTACAGGCTCGGCTTCGGCGACAGTCTCGCGAATATGATAATAGGTGCGGTTATGCCGCTGATTCCCGGCGTGGCTTTCGTGAACGGCGTGCGCGACCTCGCGAATTCGGACTACATCTCCGGACTCACGCGCCTGACTGACGCGATGCTCGGCTTCATCTGCATCGCTCTCGGCGTGAGCATCAGCTTCCTGCTGGACGGCAGGGCCTTCGGCGGGCTGATTACTCTGGAGGGGATGAGCACGAGCGCTCAGACCGCCGGACTGCTCACCCAGATGCTTGCGGCATTCATCGGCACGGCAGCGTTCGCCGACCTTTTCGGAGCGCCGCGACGCGAATACCTCCGCACCGGCCTCATCGGAGCGATAGGCTGGGGACTGTACCTCGCGCTGATCCGCTGGTGCTCGGCGGGCATTGCGTTCTCCATCGTGCTCTCGACCGTCGTGATATGCATCCTGTCCCGCTTAACGGCAGTGCGGGCGAAGTGCCCGAGCACAGTCTATGTGCTCTGCGGCATCTTCCCGCTCGTGCCCGGCGCGGGCATCTTCTGGTTCACCTATTATCTGGTCTCCGCCCAATTCCTCCTTTCGTTCCACACTGGATTCTCGGCCGTGAAAGCCGCCCTCGCCATCGTGCTCGGCATCATCATAGCGATGGAGATTCCTCAGAGGCTCTTCAGCCGCTTCAGCACGAGACGATGAGGAGGAAGCCATAAACACAAAGAAACATACACCACGAAAATGAAGAACATAAAGATAGCGGTCATAGGACTCGGATACGTGGGTCTTCCGCTCGCACGACTTTTCTCGACCCGCTACCCCACGACGGGCTACGATATGAACGCCTCCCGCGTCGAAGCCATAATGCGGGGGCGCGATGACACACGCGGATTGGACGAAGCGCTGCTGCGCGAGGCCATCGAAGTCCACGGGCTGCGCTGCACCTCGGACCCCGGCGGCATCAGAGACGCCAATTTCTACGTCGTCGCGGTGCCGACCCCGGTGGACGCGAACAACCGTCCCGACCTCCGCCCGCTGCTGAGCGCGAGCGAGACGGTGGGGCGGGTCATCTCGCGCGGCGACATCGTGGTTTACGAATCCACGGTCTATCCCGGCGTGACCGAAGAGGAGTGCCTCCCGGTGGTCGAAAGAGTCAGCGGCCTGAAGCTGAACTCGGACTTTTTCGCCGGCTATTCCCCCGAGCGCATCAACCCCGGCGACACTCTGCACACCGTGGAGAAGATAATGAAAGTGACGAGCGGCAGCACCCCCGAAACCGCTGATACAGTGGACGAAGTCTATCGCTCCGTCATCGTGGCCGGCACGCACAGGGCCCCGTCCATCCGCGTCGCCGAGGCCTCGAAGATCATCGAGAATTCGCAGCGCGACGTGAACATCGCGTTTATGAACGAGCTCGCGAAGATTTTCAACGCGATGGGCATAGACACGCGCGACGTCCTCGAGGCGGCTTCGACGAAATGGAACTTCATCCCGATGTCTCCGGGTCTGGTGGGCGGGCATTGCATAAGCGTGGACCCTTACTACCTGATACAGAAGGCCCAGGTCTATGGAGTCCTTCCGCGCGTGATGAGCTCCGCGAGGCGTCTGAACGACGGAATGGGAGACTACGTCGCGAGCCGCGTGATACGCGCAATGAACCTCAAGGGCGTGAAAGTCAAGGACTCCCGCATCCTCATCCTCGGATTCACGTTCAAGGAGAATTGCCCCGACACGCGCAACACCCGCGTCATCGACATCTTCCATACTCTGTCGGACTATACGTCCAATCTCACTCTCCACGACCCTTGGGCGGATGCCGCCGCGGCGCGGCGCGAATATGGCGTGCAGCTCGACGATTCCCCTCTCGAAGAGCTGCGCGGCCGTTTCGACGCTGTCATCCTCGCGGTCGCTCACGACCAATACCGCATTTTCTCCGCCCCTTCCTCCTCCGGCCCCGATGGCGCCCCTGCCTCCGTGGCCGAGACCGCCCCTGCCTCCGTGGCCGAGACCGCCCCTGCCTCCGCGTCCGTCATTGCCGGCCCCGACCGGCAATCCCCTCTCACCGACATCCGGCAGCTCCTCCTCGACCCGGCCTCAGGCGTCATCTACGACGTGAAAGGCATCCTCGACCGCTCCCGCATCGACGACCGCCTCTGACCCCGACCGGCCGCATCAGATTATCTCCCCGGCCCCGGCCGGCAATCCCACTTCTCACACGCCAGCAGTGCAGCGACGGCCACAAAAACGGGCCAAAACGTGGCCTTCGATGTATTTAAGTACATCGAAGGGATAAGGTAAAACGTTTTTCCGTGGCCGCCACTGCACCATCATAACCCACGAAGACCGTTATCCACATCCAGGCCCCACCCTCCTCCCCGTACTCATCGCTAAAGAAATAATGCGACCACCGCCCATAGCCCTTCATTATTCCTTTCTGACCTATTTTTATTCCCGATGGCCACACTTAATCCATCCGTCACAGCGTCAGCTAAAATGATTTACATTGTTATAACTCCAATTCAGAATTTCCTCCTAATATAGAATTATTCTTAACAACGAACCCTCAATAATGAACTATATGCCAATAATTTAGAATAATTCGGGGGGGGGGGGCGAAATATTCGCATTTTTATATGAAATAACAGAAATATTGACTACCTTTGCAGGGTTATAGAGGATGTTGTGTAGTTATGTAACTTACGCAGCAGTTCTTTGTGGCCTCACCGGTTATATCGGGAGCGACGTGACTTGATGGGCCTAAGGTTAACAAATTGCGCTTATAGCGACTGTGGAAAATAGATGATGTTCATTGTAGCCGGCATACTTTTGAGTGTTTTGACGTGGAACGCCAACGCTCACGTCGTTTTCAGTCCGGCCCCGCAGACCTCGCCCGATGACGTGATAAAACTCTTCACCCCCGAACGCCGAGACACGCTCAGAGTACATTTCCGCCGGTCCGATGCCGTGATTGACACCTTATACGAAGATAACGCCGCCGCGCTCCGCCGCCTCGCGACGCTCCTGAACGACCTCGACCACCCGGCGGACACCCTCTACATCTACTCCAGCTCATCATCCGAGGGCGGTGCTGCGCTCAATGAACGCCTCTCCCTCCGTCGCGGCGAAGCCCTCCGCGACCAGATGGTGCGCCTGCGTGG
>CAVKLO010000207.1:0-3775 GCA_963656985.1 Bulleidia sp.
GTGTAGGACAGAGTGCCGGACCCCTTATTGGACCGGGCCAGAATCAGCTGCCTGTCGTGGAACATCGTGAACTTTATGTCGCAAGCGTCAAGCAGTTCCCTGGTGATGGCGGACGGCGCGATAATCTCCACCGCCTGCTCCTCCTCATCGTCCCAGATGGGCGCGGACGGCGTGTCGAAGAGTATCGCCCTCCCGATGATGGTGCGGCTCGGGGCTTCGCCCTCCGCCGCTTCCCTAATGCGCAGATCGGCGGCGAGCGTCAGCAGCTCGCGCCTTACCTCCGCAGTCTTATTCTTCTTTTCCATTGCTTTCACTATTTTCGGCCGGGGCCGGCTGGCCCAGCTCAGTTATGCTCTTGAGGTTGGCGGATACCAGCACCCTGTCTCCGCCCTCCACGGCGGGCTTGTTCTCTTCCTTCCTCCACTCGTTCACCGTGTACAGACCCGCGGCTATGGTGTCGGACTGATACTTCACGCGGCTTTCAAGGTCGCAGGCGTACAGGCCGCGCCGGTCGAACTGTATGCGGCGTTTGCCGTACTGGGACGCGCTGAACAGCTTGCGCTGAAGCTCGGTCTCGATCTTGCGCAGCAGAGGGTTGAGCGTGTTGGAGAGGAAGGCCACGTTGGCCATCTCCGCGCTCTTGTAGTTGTTGCTGGTGTCGTCGAATACGAAAGACGGATGCACCCCGAAGAAGCGGCAGATGTCGCGCACGGTGAACTTGCGGCTCTCCAGAAACTGCATGTCCGTGGAGGACAGGGAAAGCGGCTTGAACTCCACCTGCCCCGGCAGCGACACTATGCGCTCCCCGTTCCGGAACCTGTCGTCCAGATTCTCGGCGGTCTTTTCCAGTTCCTTGTCCTGATACTCCCCGAAGCCGCGCACGCTCGTGTCGTTCCCTATGATGCCCCGGACGTTTCCGCCGTTCTTGAAGCGGTCGTAGGTCTCGGCGTCGCCCACGGCGGCGATGTCCAGCGTGAGCCGGGCGAAGGTCAGCACCGACACGCCCATTTTCGGGTCGTAGGCGGCAAGGCCCTTTAAGTGGATAATTTCGCTTTCGTCGAAATCGCCGTAGACGCCGTTTGCGGTGTCGCAGACGTGGTAGGTATCGTTTACGGTGTTATGCGCAACCGTGCCGCGCCCGCACAGGGCCAGCCGGTCGAAGTCCATAGAAACCGCGCTGTAGAAAGGCACGATATAGGCGTTGCCGTCCAGCAGGATGTTCTGCACCACCTGCGCCCAGAAGTCAAAGGCGTTCGCGGCCTTGTCGGGCTGCACGTTCAGCAGGTAGGAGAGCCGGCTGTCCGTGTCCTCGACGAAGATGCCGCCCTTGTAGCGCATATACTGCACGGACAGATTGGCCACGCTCTCGGAAAGCAGCTTGACGCAGCGGTACACGGTGGCCACGCAGAGGGCGGTCTGCCCGGTGTAGGCGGGCCAGAACACGCCGCCCTGACGCGGAGTCAGCGGCCCGGAGGAATTGGCGGCAGCCGCCGTGCCCCCCGCAGGAAACGCGGCGGTGTCCCGCCTGAAGTAATCCGCAATGTACCGAAAGAAACCCATAGAAAAATATGTTCCCCTACTATAACCCGGATTAAGCGGTTTTTTGCACCCGATTTTTTAGCGTAAATCGGTAATTTGCGGCGCATCGCGGTAAATCGTGGTAAATCGCATCAAAAAAAAGTGAAAAATTTTTGCAGAACGCGCCTAACGCTCATAGTCGATGAAGAGCCGAAGGCACATAAGCGTAGTGATGACTCCGTCTATCTTTTGTGTATGTTTGCGCTTAATGGGTTTGCAGTTCTCCAGTTTGTCGGTGTCTAATACGGCATTTCCGAAGCAATAGGCGTTTATCGGGTTATCGTTGATGAATACTTTGCCGGTCTTCGCGCCGTGCTCGAAGCTCTCCACGGGAGCCGTGAACGTTCCGTAGGTCTGCCGCACCCCCTTCAACACGTTGCCCGCGCCGCTTGCCGCAAGCATATTCATAACCTCCTGCGATTTCCAGGGGTCATAACCGATACCCAAAATACGTACTATGCTATTCAGATACAGTATGTAGTCCACGATAGCCCGGTAGTCGATAACGCCCCCCTTTGTCAGACGCAGGTAGCCTTTGTCGGCCCACGTCCTGTATAGCTTTTCATTAGGGTGCCCGGGCAACGCCCCCTCCGGGAAAAAATAGGCGGTATGGAAGAGGAAAGACTTCTGGCCCGTGTTGTACAGGCCCATGGTAACCGCGCTGAAATCGTCGCTCTCCGAAAGGTCCAGGGCCACCATAGCGTCCGGCCTGCCTTTGACCGCGTCAAGGGGCATAGGCCGGGAAATGCTCCGGGCAAGGGTGCTGCTAATCCAGCTGCGCTGCTCATTTTCGGCATAGACGTTGAGCAGCTTGGTACGGAAGGCCAGCATAGCCTCCGAGCCGTTGCGCAGGGCCTTGCGGTATTCCTGCCTGTAGAAGTCCGGGGATACCGTCACGCCCAGATGCGGATGCACCTTCCGCCACGTATCCTCGCTGTCTTCCGGGTCGTCTATGTCCGGCTCGAAGATATGCGCGAATACGCTGTCATCCTCATACTCACCAAGCAGCAGAGCCTTATAGCCCCTCAGCATCTCATAAAACGGGCCTTCGAACACGTCCGAAGCCGTGGTGATGATAACCGTAAGAGGGTTCTCCCGCGCACCCATAGACGTGGTCAGGACGGTCAGCAGGTCGCTGTCTTGCGCCTGGCTGAACTCGTCCATTATGATCGTGGAAGCGTTCAGGCCGTCCTTCGTGCGTGCGTTGGCCGTGAGGCACTGGCAGAACGCCTGCCTGTCCTGCCGCCTGCTCTTGATGCTTTCCTCATTGATGCGGTAGCGGCGTTCTTCCGGGTCCAGCTTGCGCACGCAGCCCCGGATAACGTCAAAGCACTTCTTGGCCTGGTCGTTCGAGTTGGCCCCCGTATAGCATTCCGCGTTTGCTTCGCCGTACAGCAGGTCGTAAACGGCCAGAGACGCGCTGCTGGTGGTCTTGGAGAATTTACGCGGCACGTACAGCACCACTTCGCGCACAACCCGCCTCCCTCCCTCCCAGAAGGCAAAGATATTGGCGAATTGGAAAGCCTGCACGGGGGTCAGACGGTATGTCCGCAGCCCCGCCTTGCCGGGAAAATACAGGCTTTCGTAGAGGGTGTAGAACCGCTGCACCTCGGTGGCGTTCACGCCGTATCGGCGGCACATAGAAAAGAAGCGCAGCACGGCCAGCTGCTCGTACAGGTTGTGGCCGCCCGGGTCGGAGGCGACGGCGGCGGTGTATTCCACTAACCGGACATCAACTTCCCCCAGACGGTAGTCCGGAATCCGCAGCCGGGCCAACGCGCCGCTAGCGTCCGCTTTGGCCTGCCGCAGTCTGTCTTTCTCCTCCTCAGTCATCAGTCATCTTCGGTAGTCGGTTTGACTATCACCGGCTTTTTCTTTCCGGCTTTAACCACTTTCTTCGTGAGCTCCACGAGCGGATCGGTCTCGTCAGTGCCCACCAGAAGCTCGGTGGTAAGGCCCAGAATCTTCATCTGCCTGGTGATGCTGTCCTGCGCGTCCTTCTGAATCTTGAATACAGGATGCGGCGCGCGCTTCCAGCCGTAGCGGGTCTCTTCCTGTATGGTGGTCTCGGTCAGCCCGTCTATGTCCCGGTTAGCCATATCCAAAGTGCGCAGGGCCGTGGCCAACGCCTGTACCTGCATATCCACCCCCTTGCTGTAAGTACCGGCAGCTTTTAGGGCCTTGGCAATCTGTTTGC
>CAVKLO010000208.1:0-1658 GCA_963656985.1 Bulleidia sp.
GTCTTGAAGAGCTCCTTCTGCCAGTCTGTGCCTGCGGAGAGGGCGGCCGGGTTCGCATACTCGTCTCTCTGGGTAGCGCCTCTGAGCTTCGCGTAGGCGTTATAAGTCTCGGCGTATGTCGGGAAGTCCATCAGTTCGAGGTACTTCGGCATAGTCTGTATGCCCGCCTGGGCATCGAAGGTTATGCTGCTGCTGCCCGCACGGCCGCGCTTGGTGGTGATGAGGATGACGCCGTTCGCGCCCTGTGCGCCGTATATGGCGGTGGCCGACGCGTCCTTGAGGATGTCCATACTCTCGATATCGTTCGGGTTTATGGAGGAAAGGGCGTTGTCGGTGCTGGACCCCGTCTGCGCGTCGATGACCACGCCGTCTATGACCACGATAGGCTCATTCGAAGAGTTCAGGGAGTTCACGCCTCGGATGCGGATGGATGTACCGCCGCCCGGCATACCCGAGTTCTGGGTCATCTGGACTCCCGCAGCGCGTCCCTGCAGCACCTGGTCGGCGGAAGTAGGGATGGTTCTGGTAATGGCGTCGCTTCCCACGGATGCGACGGATCCCGTCAGGTCGCGTTTCTTCACCGTGGAGTATCCGATGGAGACCGCTTCTTCGAGCAGCGTGGTATCATCGTCCATAACGACATCCACGGTCCGGGAACTTCCTATCGTAACCCTTTTTTCCATATAGCCCAGACAGGTGAAGATGAGGGTCTGGCCCTGCGACGCCCTGATCGAATAGACGCCGTCGGCATCAGTGACTTCGCCTCCCTGCACGCCGTCGACCATTACGACGGCTCCGATTATGGGTTCGCCGGTCCTGTCAGTGACGGTTCCGGTGATGCTGCCCTGCTGTGCGGATGCGGTGAACAGTGTCACGAGCATCAGTGCGGCAGTAAACAGCCATTTCCCACAGTCTCTTGTAAGTAGATTTCGCATAAAGTGACTTTCTGAGTGGTTGAATTGGTTAGTAATCCGTGTCTATGTCGGGAAACATATAGTGTCGTGTGATTTCTTCTGCAAAGTTCGGGATTGTCAGCCGATGTCCCGTGCCAGAAGGATACATCTATATGGATTTTTGAAACAAAGCTTTGGATTATGTAACAATTCCTTGTGTTTTCGTTATGTGGTGCGATTATGTTCCCAAATCTATATTAAATGTTACAAAAGTAAGATATACTTATCGAAAAAGAAAATCCGTGAACTGTAATCGTATTGTGCGCCCGGAAAAAGGCTGTAATTTTGCACCGTGAACTTATGTATCGGGAAACACGTAATCGTCACACAAAAACTAATTATTCAACTCGACTTATGAAGAAAATATCTTCGTTCCTTGCACTGGGCATAGTACTTTCCGGCCTCATCTCCTGCGAGACCGGGGAAATCTACGAGGAATTCAGCAAGCCTGAAGACGTGGTGAATCCGAATCCTCCGCTCCCCGACGTGGATTTCACCAAAGCCGGTCTGGCGGAACTTGCCGCTAAGCAGGATATCCGACTCGGCGCTGCGTTCACGCACAGCGAATACTTTCAGAATGATTCCATCGCCCGGATTCTCAAGCGCGAATTCAGCGCGGTGACTTTCGGAAACGAAATGAAGCACGACGCCATAGTGGCGGCAAACGGCAGGCTCAAATTCGACACGGCCGACGAGATGGTCCTC
>CAVKLO010000208.1:1668-3758 GCA_963656985.1 Bulleidia sp.
GAAGCCGGCACCGAACTCTTCGGGCACGTGCTCGGATGGCATCAGCAGCAGAATGTCACTTACCTACAGGGACTTATAGACAAGTCCGCTGCGGACAACTCCTCTTCCGTATTCGCCGGAGACTGGAATTTCGAGTCCGGAAGTCTCGACGGCTATACCGACTCCGGCTTCGAACTCACTGACGCATACATCGACGTATTTGCCGGCGACTATTCCGCAAAGGCGGCCGCCGATGACGCCACTCTCTCATTCAAGGCTGACGTGGAGGAAGGCAAAGCCTATATGGTTTCCTTCTGGGCAAAAGCCTCCGAGGGCGGCTCGCTGACACTCACAGCCGCCGGCGGCCAGAAAGCGAAAACTGCAATCGAACCGGGCTGGTATAAATACAGCGCCGCTTTCAAGACCCCGTCAGCAGCTGACATTTCCTACACGATCACCGCTTCCAAGGGAGTCATTATAGACAACATCCGTGTAATCGAGACCGTTATCGAGGAAGACGAGCCGACGGGCGGCAACTACATTAACCCCAAGGCCCTCGGCGGCGGCATAGACTTCGAGTCTTACCCGGCGGGAACTTCCGGCAGCGACCTGGTCGCGAATTACGGCTGGGCCCAGTGCAACGGAGCAGACGCGGTCAGCGTCTCTGCCGAGCAGGCGAACAGCGGAAGCCTGAGCCTCAAGATGGACAATGCCGACGGGCACTGCTCGAATGCCTGGGACATCCAGGTCATCACTCCATCCTTCGACGTGGAGGCGGGCAAGACCTACCGCATCGCGTGGTACGGAATGGCGAACGAAGAGGCTGACATCCAGATAGACATCCGCGAAGACGGCTCAGCCAAGGCATATAAGAACTCCGCCTGGGGACAGTACGACAAGATGGGCAAAAGCTGGACATACCAGTATCTGGACTACACCGTCGAGGCAGGCTCAAGCCTGAGCATAGCCTTCTACGGCGGTACCGCAGCAGTATGTTACTTCATCGACGATTTCCAGATTTTCGAGGCCATCTATGACGGCGACTATACAAATTATATAGACAAGACGAACCTGCTCGTCGGAGGTGATTTCGAAACGGAAGGAGCCTATGGGATATGGAACGGTTCCGACTATGCTTCGGTAGTCTCCAGGAACGAGCCTGAAATCGGCGCGAACAAGGATGCCGTCCATTCGGCTCTCCACGCCCTCGTGGTGGACAATACCACCACAGGCTACAGCGGAGGCGACGCCTGGCACATTCAGGTGGCGTTCAACAACAAGATGGATATCGTCGCCGGACAGTCCTACCGTTTCGGTATGTGGGTGAAATCTCCTGACGGGGCCGACACCGTACAGGCTGAGCTCAAGTGGGATACGGGCACTTCATATAAGCAGCTTCCGGGAATCACGGACAAGTGGCAGTTCCTCTATCTCGACGCGGCGGCTCCGGACGGAGCGTCGCAGGTGCAGATAGTGCTCGACTGCGCGTACTCGGCGGGCACTTACCACATAGACGACGTGCAGTTCTATCCTACTCCTGTGGAGAGCTGCATAGAAAAGACATCCGTAGCGGATGACGGCGATTTCGAGAGCTATGCGGACGCGGCGGCTATGGTCGAGGCGGGATGGCAGGTGAACGGCCCGGACTATGTGAGCTTCGTCTCGGACGCCCACCACGGAAAGCGGGCAGTACGTATGGACAATTCCGACGGCCACGCGGCCAATGCCTGGGACATCCAGCTCGTGTCGAAGAAATACGGCGTGGAACCTGGCACGACCTACCGCATAGCCTGGCAGGGCAAGTCCGATTCCGCCGACACTGACCTGCAGATCGACATCCGCGGAGGCGCGTCCACCGAGTACAAGAGTTCCGCCTACGGAAACTACGACAAGCTCGGAACCGACTGGACCGCGCAGTCCTACGACTACACGACAGCCGATGGGCAGACGGAAATCCAGGTCGCATTCTACGGCGGCGGCTCCGCCAATGTCATAACGCTCGACTGCTTCCAGATCTACCCTGTCGCCGCTTCCTCACAGGCCGCCAGGGCGGCCAATGGGTACGGGAAGTACTACAGCTGGAAACGTCCCGCGCCGCGCAAGGCTGCGGC
>CAVKLO010000209.1:0-3737 GCA_963656985.1 Bulleidia sp.
GCTCCCGGGGAACAAGGACACACAGGCCACGAACAGCTTCATCGGGAAGCTCGTGACCGTCGAGCACCTCAGCTATGGCTGGTATGACAGCCGGTACAAGGAAAATAACGAAGCCTTCGTGCTGCTTTATCTCGATTCGAACCGGGACAAGAAGCTCTCTTCGAACCGCATCTTCGTGTCAGGCTCTTCCACCGGCATCACCACCTGGGCGATGTCGAAGGAAAAGATGAAGGAATATCTCTGCTCCGGCATCTGGGACGATGTCCATATCGGGAACGCCAATGACTACACTTACGGCACGGTGGGCGACCACAGGGGGGACGGCACTTATCCGGACATAGAGAAGGCCGCAGGCTCGGTGAGCCAGTACTTCTCCACTCCGGGCGGAATCTGCATTCAGGTGCGCACGAGCGGCTATTCCCGTTTCGCCGATACGGAAATCCCGTCCGACGTCCTCAGCGGCAAGAAAAAAATCTGCGTCACCGGCATCCTCGCCCTGTATCAGGGCAAAATCCAGATGACGGTGAATTCTCTGGAAGATATTAAAGTGGAAGACCTATGAAGAAAACATTACTCATCACAACGGCAATTATGGCTATGACAGCTTGTACGGGCAGACAGAACCCGCTCCTCGAAGAGTGGGATACGCCTTACGGAGTACCTCCTTTCGACAGGATAGAGATATCGGATTATGTGCCCGCGGTCAAGGCGGGAATGGCAGAGCAGAAGGCCGAGATCGAGGCGATTACCGACAATCCGGAGGCTCCCGATTTCGAGAACACCATCGCGGCCCTCGAGCTCAGCGGCAGGACTTTGGGCAAGGTACAGGCTGTGCTTTTCAACCTAAGCGAGAGCGAGAACAGTCCGAAGATGGAGGCCGTGGTGGAGGAGGTGACTCCTCTGCTTTCCGGACACAGCGATGACATCTATATGAACAAGGCTCTGTACAGGAGGGTGGCGGCTGTCTATAATGCCGACCGGTCTTCCCTGTCGCGGGAGCAGCAGATGGTGCTGAAGAAGCTTTATGAGGCTTTCGAGCGCAACGGCATCGGTCTTGACGAGGAGAAGCAGGCCCGGCTGCGCGAGATAAACTCCGAGATATCCGTGAAGACCAATAAGATAGGAAACAACATCCTCGCCGAGAACAACGCCTTCAAGGCCGAGTTCGGCGTCAGCGTGTCCGCATATCCGTCCGCGATGACCGATACGGAAGACCGTGCGCTTCGCGAGCGTATGTTCAAGGCCTATTCTTCCCGGGGACATAACGGCAACGAGAACGATAACCGCGCTCTGGTCCGGGATGTTATGGGACTCCGTATCGAGAAGGCGAAGATTATGGGCTACGACAACCCGGCCGACTTCATCCTCGAGAACAAGATGGCTCACGACCATCAGACCGTGGACAGATTCCTCGCCGACATAATGAAGGCCGCGAACGCCAAGGCCCGTGAGGAGGTCCGGGAGATGCAGAAAATGATGGATGCCGACATCAAGGCCGGAGCGCTTCCGGCCGGGAGCAGGATTCAGCCTTGGGACTGGTGGTATTATGCCGAAAAGGTCCGCAAGGCCAAGTATGATCTGGACGAGAGCCTCACCCGCCCATATTTCGAGATGAACAATGTCCGAGAGGGAGTCTTCGAGGCCGCGCACATCCTCTACGGCGTGAATTTCGAGAAACTCGACGATGTGCCCGTATTCAATGCCGCCGCTGGCGCATACAAGCTCACCGACTCCCGAGGAAACCTCATCGGCATATTCTACGGCGACTATTTCCCTCGCGAGAGCAAGAGGGGAGGGGCGTGGATGAGCAATTTCCGCGAGCAGTATTATGATGCCGCCGGAAATGACGTTCGTCCGGTCATCGTGAATGTATGCAACTTCTCCGCTCCGGATTCCACAGGCGTGGCACTGCTGACCGTGGACGAGGTGCAGACCGCTTTCCACGAATTCGGACACGCCCTGCACGGCTTCCTGAGCAAATGCCATTACCCATCGGTCAGCGGCACCAACGTCGCCAGAGACTTCGTGGAGACCTTCTCGCAGTTCAACGAGAACTGGGCCCTCCAGCCGGAGCTGCTCGCCAAGTACGCCAGACATTATCAGACCGGCGAAGTCATCCCGGCGGAGCTTGTCGCCAAGATTCAGAACGCTTCCCGCTTCAATCAGGGCTTCACCACCTCCGAGCTCTGCGCCGCGTCCATCCTGGATATGAAGTGGCACGAACTGAGCAGCATAGAGGGCATAGACATCGACTCTTTCGAGAAGAAAGTCTGCGATGAGATGGGACTCATAGACGAGATCATCCCGCGCTACCGCACCACATACTTCAATCACATCTTCTCCAGCGGCTACAGTGCCGGATACTACGGCTATCTCTGGGCCGAGGTTCTGGACAAGGACGCCTTCTCGGCCTTCGAGGAGAACGGCGTGTGGGATCTCGACCTGGCCCGCAAATTCAAGGAGACCTTCCTTGAGAAGGGCGGCAGCGAGGATCCTATGACCCTCTTCGTGAGCTTCAGGGGCCGTGAACCCGAGACCGCAGCATTCCTGCGCGGACGGGGTCTGGACAGATAAGCCGCTTTCCGGATGAAGGGGACAGCGACTGTAGTAAAGAACAGCGGCAGCCATTATCTTCTGTCGGAGCTCCCTTCGTGGGAGCTCTTTCCGGCTGTCCTGCGCGGAAGGCTCCGCCTGAAAGGAAGCCGCGCCACGAATCCTGTCGCCGTGGGCGATATCGTGGACTATGATGCTGACGGGGAGATTACGGAAGAGCATCCTGCGGTCATCACCGGGATACGGGACCGCAGGAACGCCGTAGTCCGCCGCCCGAGCAAGCTTTCGAGCAGTTCGCACGTCATAGCCGCGAATCTCGACCAGGCGTGCATCATAGCGACTCTTTATTTCCCCGAAATCAAGCTTCCTTTCCTCGACCGGATTCTGGTGAGCTGCGAAGCGTTCGGGGTGCATCCCCTCATCATTCTGAACAAGGTGGACCTCTACAGGCCGTTCGCCGAGGAGGAGCTGTCGCGTTTCCGTGAGATTTATGAGGGCGCGGGCTACCGCGTCATCGAGACTTCAGCTGTCACGGGAGAGGGAGTGTCAGAACTCAGTTCTGCCTGCGAGGGGCGTCTGAGCCTTTTCTCGGGCGAGAGCGGTGTGGGCAAGTCCTCGCTCATAAAGGCGCTGGATTCTTCGCTGAACCCGAAAGTCGCGACCATCTCCACTTCGCACCTTCGCGGGTGCCACACCACCAGCCTCTATGAGATGTACAGACTCTCTTCCGGAGGCTGCATCATAGACAGTCCGGGTCTTCGCGGATTCGGTCTGGTGCAGATAGAAAGGGAGGAGACGGCACTGTACTTCCCCGAGATGCTCCGTGTTTCCCGCGACTGCCGCTTCACTCCCTGCACGCATACGCACGAGCCCGGCTGCGCCGTGAAAGCCGCCGTCGAGAGCGGCGTGATCAGCGCGGAGCGCTACAATTCCTACCTCGGGATGCTCGAGGAAGACAGGAAGTTCCGGTGAAGACTAATACTGGGGGGTATTCTTCCTTATACGGAGTCAAGGCCCTTTATTCTTTCCCTGAGCACAGGGCTATCATTGCCGGCCCCGACCGGCAATCTCGTCTTCCGCTGCGCCATCTCTCCCTTTCCGTGCTTTTGCGAGTCAATCGAGCAGACTCTTATTGACAGCTCTATTGTCCTATAATAGTATGGCTTATCGGGTGTCCCGATGCG
>CAVKLO010000210.1:0-3725 GCA_963656985.1 Bulleidia sp.
GGCCATCGCTTTCGCTCCGTTCACTCCTTTCACCTGTGAGAAACTCTGCGATATGCTGCAGGCCCGTTTCGAATGGGATAAGCTCGGCTGCGCGGTCATCCTCCCGGCGGGCCATCAGCTCGCTCCCGCGCAGCTGCTCTTCTCCAAGATAGAAGACGAAGCCATAGAGGCCCAGACGGCCAGGCTCGAAGCCATAAAGAAGTCCCGCGAGCAGGCCGAGAAGGAAGCCGCCGCCCGCAAAGCTGCTCCACAGAAGCCGTTCTGCACTTTCGAGGACTTCGGAAAGCTGGACATCCGCACCGCCACCGTACTCGCGGCCGAGAGGGTTCCCAAGACAGACAAGCTGCTGAAGCTCACCATAGACACCGGCATCGACAAGCGGACCGTCGTCTCCGGCATAGCCGGACAATACAGCCCTGAAGATATGGTCGGCAAGCAGATATGCGTCCTCGCCAATCTGGAGCCGCGCACCATACGCGGCATAGAAAGCAAGGGTATGATACTTATGGCCGCCCAGAGTGACGGCAAGATGCGTTTCATCACTCCGCAGGAAGTTCTCGCCGACGGAGCACAGATAGGATGAGTCTTATGAAAAGAATTTTCACCGCGGCTTTAGCCCTGTTTTTCTGCGCGGCCGCTCTATCCTCCGCCCAGACTACCGTCTATTACGACGCCGCCCTCCTTCCTCTTTACGGCAAGGCGCACCCGGACGAACTGCAGCTCTCCTCGGCCTCGGCCCTGTGCGTTACGCCCGGAACCCTGAGCCCCCTTCCGGACAGCTGCCGGAGCGGCTCTCAGACCATCCGCTACCACAGGCTTCCTTCCGCTCTCAAGGGAGTGTCCCGGGACGCTCTCTGGAATCTGGGCTGCAACAGCGCCGGTCTTTATCTCCGTTTCCGCACGAATTCCTCGTCCGTATATGCCGCCTGGGAGTCCGAACTCGGCTTCAATATGAACCATATGACCCTGACGGGCATCCGCGGACTGGACCTCTATGTCCTGGAGGACGGGCGTTGGAACTTCCTCGGCAGCGGCCGGCCGGGCTTCGAGCGTTATACCCGCTCCAGAATAATCGGCAATATGGAGCCGCAGATGCGCGAATATATGCTCTACCTGTCCCTCTATGACGGCATCAAGTCCCTCGCCATAGGCATCGACGAAACCGCGCAGCTGCTTCTGCCGGAAGTGCAGTCGCCTTCTGCGGACTCTCCGATGGTCTTCTACGGCACAAGCATACTTCAGGGAGGCTGCGTAAGCCGTCCCGGGATGGCTTTCACGAGCATCATTTCCCGACGTCTGAACCGCGAGGCCATTAATCTGGGCTTCAGCGGCAACGCTATGCTGGATATGGAGATAGCCCGTCTGATGGCTGAGGTGGAGAACCCTTCCGTCTATGTGCTCGACTATGTCCCGAACGCCACAGCCGAGATGATAAAGACCCGGGGGGAGGAGTTCTTCCGCATCATCAGGAACGCCCGCCCGGATGTCCCTGTCATCTTCGTGGAAGACCCCATCTTCCCGCACAGCCGTCTGGACCGCAGGATGGCGGACGAAGTCAGGGAGAAGAATGTTCAGCAGAAGGCTCTGTATGAGAGACTTAAGAAGTCGGGAGAGAAAAAGCTCTTTTATCTTTCCGCAGAGGGGATGATCGGAGATGACTATGAAGCCACGGTGGACGGCATCCATTTCACGGATCTGGGGATGATGCGCTACGCCGACCACATTATGCCGGTACTCCGCAAAGCTCTCAAGGCTTCCGGCCGATAGCCGCGCTACAGTTTCCGGATGATGTTCAGCCCGTCGCGCAGCGGCAGGATGACATTCTCCACCCTCGGGTCCGAAGCGACCATATCATTGAATGCAGCTATGCCCCGTGTCTGTCTGTCACGGGGCATAGGTTCCCTATAGACCTTACCGTCCCAGAGTACATCATCGGCGACGATGACTCCGCCGCTGTCCACCATCCCGATGACCGCATCATAATACTCGCAGTACTCGCGTTTGTCCGCGTCTATGAACACCAGATCATATCGTCTGTCCCGCAGGGACTTCAGGCTCTCGCGGGCGTCTCCTATATGGAGGCTGATGCAGTCCAGCACCCCGGCCCTTTTCCAGCCTTCCGTCATCAGGGCCTGCAGCTCGTCGTTCAGCTCCAGGGCGTCTATGTGGCCGTCCCGTCCGCCGTCCTCTTTCTGCGGGAAGCCGTAGGCGAGGCAGGTGGCCGAATAGCCTGTGAACGAGCCGATTTCCAGAACGTTCCGCGCCCCGGTCATCTTCACGAGCAGGGTGAGGAACTTGCCCTGAACGCTGCCGCTCAGCATCCGGGGGTAATTCGTCCTGAGGTGCGTCTGCTTCTCTATCCACTCCAGAGCCTCGCTCTGAGGGCTGCTGTGTTCGCGCAGGTATCTGTCCGGGGCGGTCTCCATATATATATTATAGGTATATGAGTTTCGAGATATTGTTTTCGGAGAAGACGCTTTCGGCGATTTCCCGCAGCTCTCCTGCAGTGACCCGTTCTATGGAGCTGCGGTTCTCCTCGTCGCTTGCGATGCGGTCGAAGCTCAGCAGGCTCTTGCCCATAGACAGGCAGAGGGTCTCTCCGCTGTCCGAACTGATGGCGAGCTGGCCGATGAGCTGCTTTTTCGCGGCGGCAAGCCTTCCCGCGCTGATCGGCTCCTGCGCAAGCCTCTGCGTCTCGCGCCGTATGGCGGCGAGGCATTTTTCCAGATTGCAGCGGTCGCAGCCCAGAGAGATGGCCATAATCCCGCTGTCGGAATACTGGGTATAGGAACATTCCACTCCATAGACCCACCCGTGGCGTTCCCGCAGGACGCGGTTCAGTATGGAATTGGACGCAGGTCCGCCCAGAAGATTGGAAAGAAGTACGGCGCTTATGCGCTCGCTTTCCCGGTAGAGGGACGGGGCCGTGCCGCCCAGGATGGCGTTCACTTCGTGGTTGCGCTTGTTTACGGTCTTGTCGAAGCGGTGGGGCTCGGGAGTGCTATGCTCCTGCGCGGGAGCGGTGCCTGCATAAGAGCGGAAATATCTGTCTGCCAGAGCTTTAATCTCGGCTTCGCAGTGCTCCTCGTCCACGTCCGCGACTACTGTGAATGCGATCCGCTCCGGGGTGAAGCGGCTGCGGGTGAAGCTCCGCAGCTCTTCCGAGCTGATTCTGCGCACCGACGCGGCGGTGCCCAGAATGGAGTTTCCCAGAGGATGACCCTCGAAGAGCAGCTCTTCGAAACGGTCGTAGATGTCGTCTGCGGGGGAGTCCTTCGCGGAGATGATCTCGTCTATGACCACGCCCTTTTCTGTCTCGATCTCCTTTTCCGGGAAGGAGGGGTCAGTGGCCAGTTCCATCAGAAGCTTTTCGGCCTTGCGGAGGTCTTCCTTCAGGACCGTGGCGTGCAGCACTATCTCCTCTTTCGTGGTATAGGCGTTCAGCTCGCCGCCCAGACGGTCCAGATAGGAACTGACTGCGGAGGCGCTTCTGGTGGAAGTCCCCTTGAACAGGGTGTGTTCGGTAAAATGCGCTATGCCGCTGTGGTAGCCTTTCTCGTCGCGGCTTCCGCAATGTATGCTGAGCGCACAGTAGGCTACGGCTTTTCCGCTGCGCAGGACTGCGTACCGCAGCCCGGAATCAGTCTTTCCGCTCCTCATCTATCTGATTCTGACTCTGAGTTTTCTGATTTCGGAGTTTGTGTAGCTCACAGCCGAGGACTCTC
>CAVKLO010000211.1:0-3714 GCA_963656985.1 Bulleidia sp.
CGGGGTACTCCGTGCGCACGCGCTCGGCATAATGCATCGCGCCGCCGTCCTTTTCCGAAACTATCACGATACTGCTGTTCTTGCTCTTGCGGATGCCCCGGCCGATGAAAGTGGCGAGCTGGTCGATGTCGGTATTGTCCTCCGGGATGATGGCCGCCTCCGCTCCGGCGGCGATGGCGCTGTTCTGCGCGAGGAAGCCCGCGTCACGTCCCATAACCTCGACGAAGAATATGCGGTCGTGGCTGGTGGCGGTGTCGCGAATCTTGTCCACGCACTCCACAATGGTATTCAGCGCCGTATCGTAGCCGATAGTCGCGTCAGTCCCGTAGAGGTCGTTGTCTATGGTGCCCGGAAGCCCGATGACGGGGATGTCGCACTCTTTCGCAAGTTCCTGCGCACCTGCCAGTGAACCGTTCCCGCCTATGACTATGAGTGCGTCCATCTCGTGCTTCTTCATAGTCGCGTAGGCCTTCTGACGGCCCTCGAATGTGCGGAACTCTTCGCTGCGGGCTGTCTTCAGTATGGTGCCGCCGCGCTGGATGGTGTTGCTGACCGACTCCGTGGTCATCTCCTTCACATCGTCATTGATAAGCCCCTCGTATCCGCGATAGACTCCGTAAACCTTCCATCCCTGATAGATGGCCGCTCTGGTCACGGAACGGATGCAGGCGTTCATTCCCGGAGCATCACCTCCCGAGGTCAAGACTCCGATGGATTTTATCTCTCTCATATCTTATACAATACTAACCTTACTGTTTGCCGCGCACGCCGCAGATGCTGCGCGCCGGCGTGAGCGCGAAGCTTTTTACCGCAAAAAACTCTCCTGACTACGCTTTCACGGCGGCGGTTTTCGCGTTAAAATTGGCCTTTTCGGCCACAAACTTGTCGAACTCGGCCTCTGAAATCATACGGCAGCTGCCGTCGAAGCCCGCTCCCAGGTCGACCTGGAGTCTGCGGGTGTGGAGATTCCCCTTCACTGCGGAGGACTCTTTCAGCGAGAGCGTGTCCTTCACGAAGAAGTCTCCTTCCATCTTGCCCCAGAGGTCGGCGTTGCCGCATACGACATCGCCCTTGATGACGGCCTTCTCGCCTATCACCACCCTGCCCTTGGAGTATATGCGTCCCTCGAAAGTGCCGTCTATGCGGATGTCGCCTTCGGAGGATATGTCACCGCGGATGTGCGTGCCCGGGGAAATCCGGCTCACTTCGTTCACATTCACGGGGGTTTCTGCTGTCTTAGCCATAACTCGTAGATATTTGAAGAGTCCCCCTCCCGCGCTGACCGCGCCGGGGAGGACCCGGAAACCATTCATTAAACCAGCCCCTTGCCGTGGCAGTTCTTGTACTTCAGACCGCTTCCGCAAGGGCAAGGGTCATTGCGTCCCACACGCTTGTCCACGCGGACCGGAGAATTCGATTTCTGCTCGCCGTTAGTCGAGAGCGGGCCGTGCTCGGTGCGCATCTGGCTCATATCCGTGCGGCGCGGAGCCGGAGCCTGACGGGCGGCCTGAGGCCTGTCTTCCAGAGGGATGAACGCCCTGAGGAGGAAGGAAAGGACATCCTGGTTCAGAGCCTCCAGCATCGAGGCGAAGAGGTTGTAGGCCTCGAGCTTGTACACCACGAGCGGATCTTTCTGCTCGTAGGAAGCGTTCTGCACACTCTGCTTGAGGTCGTCCATCTCGCGCAGGTGCTCCTTCCAGTGTTCGTCTATCTGATAGAGGACGACTATCTGGCTCAGACGCTTCGCCACTTCACGTGACTCAGTCTCATAGGCCTTCTTCAGGTTCACGGAGAGGTTCAGCATCTTGCGGCCGTCCGAAATAGGCAGGGCGATGTTTTGGTATATCTGGCCCCGGTTTTCGTAAACCTGCTTTATTATCGGGTTCACCTTCGTCTGGAGAGCCTCCATACGGCGGTTGTAAACCTCCATCATATACCGGCATATCTTGCCCACGAGCGCGTCCGGCTTCGCCTTGTCGTAGAATTCCTTATCGAAATCCAGGTCGATGGAGAACTTGGCCATCATCATCTCGGCGAAGTCCTCGTAAGGCATACCTTCGGACTGCTCGACTATGAGCGAAGCGGAGTCCGTCATCATATTCTGGATGTCGATCTCGATGCGCTCGCCGGAAATGGCGTTGCGCCTGCGGGAATATATCGCCTCTCTCTGATAGTTCATCACGTCATCGTACTCGAGAAGGCGCTTGCGGATGCCGAAATTGTTCTCCTCCACCTTTCTCTGGGCACGCTCGATGTTCGTCGAGAGGTATTTGTTCTCGAGGGCCTCGTTGTCCGCCATACCGAGCTTGTCCACCAGACCGGCGATCTTCTCGGAGCCGAAGAGACGCATAAGCTTGTCTTCGAGGGAGATGTAGAAAGTGGAGCTTCCCGGGTCGCCCTGCCGTCCGGCACGTCCGCGCAGCTGGCGGTCGACGCGGCGGGAGTCGTGGCGCTCGGTGCCGAGGATGGCAAGTCCGCCCGCAGCCTTCACTTCCGGAGAGAGCTTGATGTCCGTTCCGCGGCCCGCCATATTCGTGGCGATGGTCACGGCCGAAGTCTGACCGGCCTGGGCCACGATTTCAGCCTCGCGGGCGTGCTCCTTGGCATTCAGCACATTATGCTTTATGCCGCGCAGCCTGAGCATACGGCTCAGAAGCTCGGAAGTCTCCACGTCGGTGGTACCGACGAGCACCGGACGGCCGGCTGAGGTAAGCTCCGTGATGCGGTCGATGACGGCCGCATATTTGGCCTTCTTGGTCTTATAGACGAGGTCGTTCTGGTCGTCGCGGATGACCGGCCTGTTAGTCGGAATCACCACCACATCCAGTTTATAGATGCTCCAGAACTCGCCCGCCTCAGTCTCGGCCGTACCGGTCATACCGGCGAGTTTGTGGTACATTCTGAAGTAGTTCTGCAGGGTGATGGTGGCGAAGGTCTGCGTCGCGGCCTCGACCTTCACGTTCTCCTTCGCCTCGACCGCCTGGTGCAGACCGTCCGACCAGCGGCGGCCTTCCATAATGCGGCCCGTACTCTCGTCCACTATCTTCACCTTGTTGTCCACGATGACATAGTCTATGTCCTTGGTGAACATCGCGTAGGCCTTCAGGAGCTGGTTCACGGTATGGATGCGCTCGCTCTTCAGGGCGAAGTCCGCCATCAGGGCGTCCTTCTTCTCCTGCTTCTGCAGGGCGCTGATATCCTCCTTCTCGATTTCGGCCACCTGCGAACCCACATCCGGGAGCACGAAGAAATTGTCGTCATTCACGCTCCGCGCGAGGATGTCGTGACCCTTGTCCGTCATCTCTATGGCGTTCTGCTTCTCGTTTATCACGAAATACAGCGGGTCGGTGACCTTGTACATCTCCTTCTCGTTGTCCTGCATATAGTAGTTCTCCGCCTTCTGCAGGATGACCTTTATGCCCGGCTCGCTCAGATACTTGATGAGCGGCTGGTAACGCGGAAGAGCCTTGAAGGCGCGGTAGAGAAGGGTCGCGCCGCCGTCTTCCTTATTGTCGATATAGTTGTCCGCCGAAGCGTCCCCGGCTGCGATCTTCTTTTTCGCGGCGTTCAAAATCTCGTTCACGAGGGCGCGCTGGCTGTTGTAGAGCTTCTCCACATAAGGCCTGAACTCCATAAACTTCTCATCATCGGAGCTTTTCGCGGTAGGTCCGGATATGATGAGAGGGGTACGCGCGTCATCGATGAGTACGGAAT
>CAVKLO010000212.1:0-3711 GCA_963656985.1 Bulleidia sp.
GGTACGATGTGTTCACAGAGATGGAAGAACGCAAGACGACGGTTCTGGAGACCATCGCCGCGCAGGGTAAATTGACTGATGAATTGCGCTCTGCCATAGAGATTTGCGTGGATTCCGCGATGCTCGAGGACCTGTACCTGCCTTACCGTCCGAAGCGGCGCACGAGGGCGACCGCCGCGAAGGAGGCGGGGCTTGAGCCGCTCGCCGATCTGATGTACGGGGTGAAGCTGAAGGATCCGCAGGCCGAGGCGCGCAAGTATCTGAACGACAAGGTATCCGCTGTGGAGGATGCTCTCGCGGGAGCGCGCGATATCATAGCCGAGAGGGTCAGCGAGACGGCCTCGGTGCGCGAGACCCTGCGCTCGATTTTCCGCACGCGCAAGGTGGTGTCGAAGGCTACGAAGGCTGCAGGCTCCTCTCCCGAGGCGGCCGCGAAGTACCGCTCCTATTTCTCCTTCTCGATGCCCCTGTCGAGGATCCCGTCGCATAATCTGCTGGCGATGCTCCGCGCCGAGAACGAAGGTTTTCTCAGCATCAGCATCGACGCCGACCCGGAGAAATGCGGGGCGAAAATCTATTACGATTTCTGCAAATCGGCTTCATACCCGTCCCCGGCTCTCGCCTCGCAGCTGCACCTGGCCTTCGACGATGCGTACAAGCGTCTGCTGGAGCCTTCCATAAGAGGTGAGATTCTGAAGGAAGCGAAACGGCGGGCGGACATAGAGTCCATAAACGTGTTCGGGGAGAACCTGCGGCAGCTCCTGCTTTCCGCTCCTCTGGGGCAGAAGAGGGTGCTGGCCATAGACCCGGGCTTCCGCAACGGCTGCAAGACGGTCTGTCTGGACGAGCAGGGGAGACTCCTGCATCACGAGATAATCTTCCCGCATCCTCCTCAGAATGAGAAGGTGAAGTCCATAATGGCCATAGGCTCGATGGTGGAGAAGTATGGGATTCAGGCCATCGCGCTGGGTAACGGGACCGCGAGCCGGGAGACCGAGGATTTCCTGCGCAAGGTGCATCTGCCTCAAGGCTGCAAGGTCTGGACGGTCAGCGAGGACGGAGCGTCGATCTATTCCGCGTCTGAGGTCGCCAGAGAGGAGTTTCCGGACGAGGACGTCACGGTGCGCGGTGCGGTGTCCATAGGACGCCGTCTGGCTGACCCACTCTCCGAGCTGGTGAAGATAGACCCCAAGTCCCTGGGAGTCGGTCAATATCAGCACGATGTGGATCAGGGTCTGCTCCGCGAGAAGCTCGACAACGTGGTCTCTTTCTGCGTGAACAGCGTAGGCGTGAACCTGAACACCGCCAGTCCGTACCTGCTCAGCTACGTTTCGGGCATAGGACCCGCTCTCGCGGCCAATATCGTTTCCTACCGCGCCGAGAACGGAGCGTTCGCGTCACGCTCCGAGCTGCGCAAGGTCCCGCGTCTGGGGGCCAAGGCCTTCGAGCAGTGCGCCGGCTTCCTGCGCATTTCGGGCGCGTCGAATCCGCTGGACAATTCCGCGGTGCACCCCGAGTGCTACCACATAGTGGACAGGATGGCCGCAGACCTGGGTATGCCGGTCTCGGCCCTTGTGGGCAATGCCTCCGCGTGTGAGCGCATCGACGCTTCGAAGTATGTGGAGGGCGATTTCGGCCTGCCGACGATAAACGACATCATCCGCGAGCTGGCCAAGCCGGGACGCGACCCGCGCGAGAGTGCCGAGGAGTTCGAGTTCGCGCAGGATGTGCGCAGTCTCGAGGACCTGCACCCGGGGATGGAACTTCCGGGCATAGTGACGAACATCACGAATTTCGGAGCCTTCGTGGACATAGGTCTGCACGAAAACGGACTCATTCACGTTTCGCAGATGGGTGTGCGCGGCTACGCGGACCCGTCCAAGATTCTGAAACTCCACCAGAGAATCCGTGTCAGCGTGTTCGACGTCGATACGGCCCGCGGCCGCATCTCTCTCAGACTGCTGAAGTAGAGTTCGGGCGGATTTTTCTCAGGCGCAGTCCGATGACTCCCCAGAACGCCTCGCCGAAGATGCCGCTGGACATTTTCGATGTGCCTTTCGTGCGGTTCACGAAGATGACCGGCACTTCCGCGACCTTGAAGCCCAGACTCACCGCGCTGTACTTCATCTCGATCTGGAAGCCGTAGCCTTTCATCCTCACGCGGCCCAGGTCTATGGTCTCCAGCACCCGGCGGCTGTAGCACACGAAGCCGGCGGTCGAGTCATAAATCTTGATTCCCAGCATCTTGCGCACATACACCGATGCGTAGTAAGACATTATGATGCGGCCTATCGGCCAATTGATGACGCTGATCCCGTGGCAGTAGCGCGAGCCTATGGCCATATCGGCTCCGTCTTTCGCGCAGGCTTCATAGAGCCTCGGCAGGTCGCCCGGGTCGTGCGAGAAATCCGCGTCCATTTCGAAAATATAGTCGTAGCCGTGCTCCAGAGCCCATCCGAAACCTGTCAGATATGCGGTTCCGAGACCAAGCTTTCCGCTGCGGGAGATGATGAATACTCTTCCCTGAAGCTCATCCATAAGGCTTCTGACGATGGCGGCGGTCCCGTCAGGCGATGCGTCGTCGATAACCAGCACGTCGAAGCCGTCCTCCAGCGCTGTCACGCGCCTGATGATGGCCTCGATGTTTTCCTTTTCGTTGTAAGTGGGGATGATGACCAGTTTTCTGTCCATTTCGCACGGGTGTTACGTTCTACAAAACACAAAAATAATAAAATTATCGTCTATTGTTGCAGCCTCGTGAGGCGAAAAATGCAGTTTTTTTCATAATATCTCCCGATGATGCTGTTTTGCGATGTGAGTTGTTAAAAAAACATTACATTTGCGGATACGAATTTTAAATAAACCATATAATTTATGAAAAGAATCAACTGCTTTATCCCTTTCCGGGATGCAGACCAGGTACGGGTGACCGTAGAGAATCTCAGAGCTCAGAATGAAGTAAACAGGATCTATCTCGTCAAGAGTGACGAAACTCCGGTCGCCGAGTTTCCGGATTGCGGCGTCATAGCCGCCGCATCGCTCCAATGCACAGATGCCGTGCGCAAGATTGCCGCAGCCTCCGATGCGGAGTTCTCCCTTATATATACTAAGACGACCCAGCTCAGCTTCGTGCTTTTCGCGCTCGAGCGTATGCTCTCTCTCGCCGAGGACTCTTCAGCCGCGATGATTTATGCGGACCATTTCAACGAAACTGACGGCGTCCGCACCAATGCTCCCGTCATCGACTACCAGGAGGGGTCCCTTCGCGACGATTTCGATTTCGGCGGACTTCTGCTTTACCGCACCGCCGCCCTTAAGGAGGCTGTCATCCGTATGTCGGCCGAGTACAAGTTCGCTGCTCTCTATGACCTTCGCCTCAAGGTGGCCGAGAAAGGTGTGCTTGAACACGTGAACGAATACCTGTACTACGAGGTGGAGACTGATACCCGCAAGTCCGGCGAGAAGATCTTCGATTACGTGGATCCTAAGAACCGCGAAGTGCAGATCGAGATGGAGAAGGCCTGTACCGAGCATCTCAAGGTCGTGGGCGGTTTTCTGACTCCGGAGTTCAAGCATATCGAATTCAGCGACGATCCTTTCGAGTACGAGGCTTCCGTGGTCATTCCTTGCAAGAACCGCGTCCGCACCATAGCCGACGCCATCACTTCGGCGCTTTCCCAGAAGACGAACTTCAAATACAACGTGATTGTG
>CAVKLO010000213.1:0-3708 GCA_963656985.1 Bulleidia sp.
GGTGAGAACCAGCCAAAAAATGCCTCTGGTGATCAGGTACAACAGACCGAAAACAGCGAAGTACGGAAATAAATATATAGTAGCGTAGAATAATGAGTAAAATAGAAATAATAGCAGCCAGAAGTCGAACTTGCTATTTCTTGGAGCCCTGGGCTCATCCGGCTTGACAATTCCTGACATAGCGTGCGGTGTTGGTGATCATATTTAAAACAGTGTCCATTCTTCTTTCTGCACGCTTCTGCGTCTGCGTCTCGGAGAGATGTCGCAGCTGCGGTACTTTCCCTCGAACGCGAGCCATTGTTCTATCTCCTCCTGCGGCACGACAGCTCTTGCACAGGCGCTGCGCCGGTTGCCGACGAAACGGTATAGGCGGCTCTCCTCCCCGTCGTCGGGATTGTTCACGGGGAATCTCCGTTCTCTGAGAATGAATTCCTCCAGAAGCTTCATACTTGTCTGAGTCGGGCGTTTCGCGCAGCCCGTGCCGGAAACCCGCTTGAAAGCGTCGCCATAATCGCGGTCGGAATAGCCGTAGTAGCGGATGCCGTCTCCGGACAGAATCACAAACCTGCGGTTCTTGTCCAGCATCAGATTGCCGGAAATGCTGTTTTCGCTTGTGCCTGGCCGGAATCTTCGGATATAATCGCAGACATCGTCCACCGGTGCGACGGGTTCTTCAAAACTGTCCAGATACTCGCTGACGAGTCCGCGCACTGTTCCGCCTCTTTCTCCGAGGTGATTCCATTCCTTCAGCACATAGGTGCTGGTGCGGCCTATGGGGATAATGTTCCTGTTCGTCGTGATAGCGCCGCGCAGACTGCTTTCGGTGGAGTCCCTTTCAGGGTATTCAGTCCGGTATTTTTCGTAAATCTCATCGAAAGTCATCGGTTTCCCGGCTTCGCGCAGGATGCCCTCGACGATGAATGTGTTGGTCTTGTGACAGTTGGACGGGAGAGTCACATAGTCGAGGTCAAGCTCTATGGGGAAGTGGCGCTTAAGTATGGCGCGGCAGGCGGTCTCGATGTCGGGCAGCTGTTCTTCGCAATACTGCACTTTGAGGTGCGCGTCGATGAGGCTTCGGAGTCTGACCTTTTCTTCGCCCATACGCTTTTCCGACATCCTTTCATCCAAATCCCGGATGAATGCCCCGAAGTCGAAAAGGCCGGCCAGGGAGGAGGGGACAAGGCAGAAATAAGGATTGGTGTCGTAGTAGCCGCCGATGACTTTGACGGGATCGCCTACGAGCGAGAGGTCGTCAAAGCTGCTGCCGAGAACCCAGGAAACGAAGTTGAGGTTGAAGTCCGTGCCCTCCGCCGCATTGACCTCGTCCTCGAGGCAGGTCATCCGGCAGCGGTAGGGATTGTCCGTGATGAATCCCAGGCTGCGGAATGATCTGAAATATACCGGTAGCCGCTCTATGAGTCTGTTGCGTTTCTGGCGGACTCTCTCGGGAGTAATATTCAGAGCTGCGCCCACTTCTTCGCGACCGGGCAGTATCTGGCCTTTGTGTATCAGAAGGCAGCCGTCGATGAGGACTTTTTCTTTCTCCGGGCGGTTTTCGAGATATATCCTGATGGCGGCGAACAGGGGGAAATAGCCGAGAGAGACTTCTTTCTCACGCAATGCTTCCAGTGCTTCGCCGGGAAGTCCGAGTGCGGCGGGGGAGACGGTCAGATGGCGTCTGGCCAGGGCGGAGACCGAGCCTTCGTCCTTAAACGAGCGCAGGTATGCTCTTGCTTTGGCGAAAAAGTCTATCAGCTCCGGAGTGGATTTGCAGCCTATGGTCGGAATCATCTTGATGCAGTCGGGGTCGCTGATGCGGTCATAGAAAGCAGACAGGGAATCGCCGCACTCTTCCAGCAGCCGGCGGACTCGGTTCGCCGACCCGGTGGACAGTTCATCAACGGTGGTGAGGAAGAGTGGAAGCAGTTCGTCGATGTTGGCGGGCAGCTGCGGCTTTTCCTCTTCCGGCCAAAAGAGTGAATACAACGAATCGGCTCCGTGGATTTCCTCTTTTTGAGTGTCGGAATGCTCCTGAATCAGTACAATCTCCCTCTTGTCTGGCATTTTGAAAAAGGTATTTCTCAAAAGTAAGAAATAATCATCTATAAGTCCAAAAGAAACTGCAAATTTTCGGGAGTTGTGACAGAATGCTGTCGCGAAAGACTCGTCATTGCCGGCCCTGACCGGCAATCTCGTTTCGCAACACGGGATGCCCGAGCGGGTCGGGAATGAATACGGAAGCGGGACAGCCACAGGACGGGCACATAACAGGAGAAAGGGGCAATAAAAGGGGTAAAATGAGAAATGTCAATCTGCTGATAATCAACAGATTGACATTTCTTGACAGTGACTCCTACAGGATTCAAACCTGTAACCTCTTGATCCGTAGTCAAGTGCTCTATTCAGTTGAGCTAAGGAGCCGTCAGGGCCGAAACCCTCATATGTCTTACTCGGACTTGCCGGCGAACTTCTTCTCCTTGATCCTGGCTTTCTTGCCGGAGAGTTTCCTGAGATAGAAGATTCTCGCTCTGCGCACCTTGCCGACCTTGTTCAGCTCGATGCTGTCGATGAACGGGGACTCATAAGGGAAAATCCTCTCGACACCGATGCCGCCCGATACCTTGCGTACGGTGAAAGTCCTGGTGAACGGTGTAGCTCCGCAAATCTGGATGACTACGCCTCTGAAGTTCTGAAGTCTGAACTTGTCGCCTTCCTTAATCTTGTAGGTGACGGTAATGGTGTCACCCGCTTTGAATCTGGGATATGAAGCAGCTTTATTCTCTGAAAAGGACTGCTCCACAAGTTTCATTAAATCCATAAAAAATACGGTCTTTTATCCGCAACATCACCGCACACTAACCTTAAATGGTGAGAGGTTGCTTTTGTGGTCTGCAAAGGTAGATATTATTTTCAATCCGCCAAACTTTTTTCATCATTTTTCTCTTCTCTTCAGCGGGCTGCTGACATCTCAGGTTTTCTCAAACGTTTTATCACTCCGGACGCGTTCTCTTTCCCGAAATAATGCCTAACTTTGAGGGATTGAAGAGGCCGCTCAGTTTTTTTCAGGTATCACCTGAAAATGCGGGATTATTTTTAAACAGCTTCTGAACCCCGGAGACCGCACAGTCTGCCGGGGCGTGATACACAATCCCCACGAGGAAC
The DNA here is from genome assembly GCA_963656985.1 of Bulleidia sp. Classification (GTDB taxonomy): domain Bacteria; phylum Bacteroidota; class Bacteroidia; order Bacteroidales; family UBA932; genus Cryptobacteroides. Next base: position 3,163 of record CAVKLO010000213.1, read on the forward strand.
ACATAATCCTCACGAGGAACACATAATCCCCACGAGGAACACATAATCCTCACGAGGAACACCAAAACCCACGAGGAACACGGAAACCTCCATAATGGACACTGGAACCATATGATGAACGCCAAGAATCTGATCAAGGCATCCGCCGCCCTGCTTGCCGCCGCACTTACCCTCATCCTTTCCGGCTGCAGACCGGAAGAAACGGACACGCCCGAAGAAAAGCCTGTCCAGGAATATCTCGACCTTCTGGACGCTTACGGGAAGGGACTTGTCTTTACGGGGGCGGATAACTCCGCCAATGCCGCAGTCCTGCATTTCGAGGATGCCCCCGACCTCATCATCCCCAATTCCCAGCTCCGCGTCCACGACCACACGGTATCGGCGGCGCCCGTCGTCTCATTGAACTCCGACGGCATCTGGCAGATAGACGGCTCGCTCACGGGCATCCGCTCCAGTGACGGCGACGACCGCAATTCCCTCCCGGTATATGTGTTCTACGACAAGCTCACCCTACATATATATGTAAGCAACGGCAGCCGTATAGCA
>CAVKLO010000214.1:0-3706 GCA_963656985.1 Bulleidia sp.
GGCAGAAGCCCCGTGACCGTCGACAATCAGACCGTCACCTCCTGCCTTCAGGAGAACGTCGCCATCTACGACAAGAACGGCGAGATGCACTACGACATCATCTCCGCATTCATAAAGAGCATACGGGGGTCAGACCCCAATGCTGCGGTCTATTACCTCGCGCGAATGCTGGAGGGAGGCGAAGACCCGCTCTTCGTAGCCCGCAGGCTCTGCATCAGCGCGGCCGAAGACATCGGCCTCGCCAATCCCAACGCTCTGCTGCTCGCCAATGCCTGTTTCCAGACAGTCAGCAACATAGGTATGCCGGAAGGGCGGATTCCGCTTGCGGAAGCCACCATCTATCTGGCCTCCTCGCCGAAGAGCAACTCGGCCTATATGGCCATAGGGGCAGCATTGGACGAGGCGAAGAGAAGCGGAGCCGCGTCCGTCCCGCTTTATCTGCGGAACGCGCCGACCCGTCTGATGGAGGAACTCGGCTACGCGGACGGCTACAAGTACGCGCACGACTACCCCGGGCACTTCACGGATCTGGAGTTTATGCCGGAAGAGCTTCGCGGAAGGGTTTTCTACGAGCCGCAGCCGAACAGGCACGAGGATGGGCTGAAAGCGTACCTGGAGGCTTGCTGGCCGAAGTATTATCCGAAGAAGAAGTGAGGGCGCCGGGGACGTGAAAGGGTGATGCCGGATTGAGGATGGAGAGAGGAGAGTGGAGAAGAGGTAAGAGGTAAGAGGTAAGAGAAAAACGTAAAACTATATGTCAAGAAAAAATAAAGAAGAGCTGATAGTGGAGGATGTGCTGATAGAGTCGGTGGCCGCTGAAGGCAAGGCTCTCGCGCACGTGGACGGAGCGGTGCTGTTCGTGGAGTTCAGAGTGCCCGGAGATGTAGTGGACGTGCGTATCGGAAAGCGCAGGAAGAACTATCTGGAGGGAAGAATCGTGCGCATAAAGAAGCCATCGGAGCATCGTCTGGAGCCTTTCTGCGGGCATTTCGGAATATGCGGCGGCTGCAAGTGGCAGATACTCCCCTATGGGATGCAGCTGCAGGCCAAGGAGAACCAGATCCGGGACCAGTTCGTCAGACTCGGCCATCTGGACATCCCGCCGGTCAGCCCCATCATAGGATCTGACAGCATAAAGTACTACAGGAACAAGCTTGAGTTCACCTTCTCGTCGAGACGCTGGTTTCTCCACGACGAGGACCCGGAGGCGGTTCCGGAGAACGAACGGAACGGACTGGGCTTCCACGTGGGCAGGTTTTTCGACAAGGTACTGGACATAGAGCACTGCTATCTCCAGAGGGATCCCTCGAATGAAATCCGGAACTTCATCCGCAGCTATGCCCGCAGGCACGATTTCGAGTTCTTCGACATCAGGGAGAACCGGGGCTTCATACGCAATATGTTCGTCCGCACGAACGAAGCCGGGGAGGTGATGCTGATAGTCTGCTTCTTCCGTGAAGACAGGGAGAAGAGGGAGGGGCTGCTCGATGCGGTAGCTGAAGCTTTCCCTCAGATAAGCTCGCTTTACTATGTGATAAACACCAAGCTGAATGATTCCATAGGAGACCAGGAATGCCTGCTCTATAAGGGCGACGAAGTGCTCATCGAGAAGATGGAGGGCCTGAGTTTCCGCATCGGCCCGAAGTCTTTCTTCCAGACTAACACTCCACAGGCCATCAAGCTCTACGGCGTGGCCCGGGACTTCGCCGGCCTGACCGGCTCCGAAGTGGTTTACGACCTCTACACCGGAACGGGAACCATAGCACAGTTCGTCTCCTCTGAAGCCGCAAAAGTGATAGGCGTCGAATATGTCCCGGAAGCCATCGAGGACGCGAAAATAAACGCCGCGATGAACGGCATCACGAACTGCTCCTTCTTCGCCGGAGATATGAAGGACATCCTGACCGGAGACTTCATCGCGGAGCACGGAAAACCGGATGTCATCATCCTGGACCCGCCCCGCGCCGGAATACACCCGGACGTGGCGGAAGTCATATTGGACGCGGAGGCGGAGCGACTTGTCTATGTGAGCTGCAATCCGGCCTCCCAGGCCCGGGATATGGGCATTCTCAGTTCCAAGTATGAGATAACGGCGGTGCAGCCGGTGGATATGTTCCCGCACACCCATCACGTGGAGACCGTCTGCGCACTGAGACTGAGGAAGTGACACTTTCTGAGATTTTTTTTTATTTTTGTGGATTAAAACAGCTTCTGAATGACAATACAGCTTCTTCTCCTTCTCGCGGGACTCGCCCTGGTGGTACTGGGGGCCGACTGGCTCGTGGACGGAGCCTCTTCCATCGCCCGCAAGACGGGCCTCAGCGAATTCGTGATCGGACTTACCATCGTGGGCTTCGGAACCTCCTGCCCCGAACTGGTGGTCAGCCTCACGGGAGCCTTCGAGGGCAACGCCGACGTGGCGATAGGCAATGTGGTGGGATCCAACATCTTCAACACCCTCCTCATCCTCGGCCTCACCGCAGTGCTCGTGCCCGTGACCATCACTAAGGAGAACAAGACCCGGGACATTCCCATTATGGTGGGCGTCACTCTGCTGCTGATCCTCTGCGGTATGGGCCACAGCCTGCTGGGACTCGGCAAGGCCGATATGCTCACGAGGGCGGAAGGTTTTCTGTTTCTGATAGTTTTCACTCTCTACCTCTGGTACTGCTTCAAGTCGAACACTGGTGTCGTGGAAGGAGAAGAGGGCAAACAGAAATCCGTTCCCGTGTCGATCGTGCTGGTATTGGCCGGCCTCGCCGGCCTCATATTCGGAGGCAGGCTTTTCGTGAACTCCGCGACCGGCGTCGCGCAGATGCTGGGAGTGTCGGACAAGTTCATCGCGATCACGATTCTCGCGGGCGGGACTTCCCTGCCGGAGCTGGCCACTTCGGTGGTCGCCGCGAGCAAGGGCAAGGGACAGCTCGCGCTTGGCAACATATTGGGGTCCAACGTGTTCAATATCCTGCTGATACTCGGGCTTTCCTCCATCGTCTGTCCGCTGTCGTTCGCTTCGATGAACCTCGTGGATATGGGGATACTGCTGCTCAGCGCACTGGTGGTGCTGCTCAGCGCGTTCAGCTTCAAGAAGAACTCGATGGACCGCGCCGACGGGGCCATTCTGCTGCTCTGCGATGCCGCCTACCTTTTCTGGCTTGTCAAGAATATGTGATAAAACCTCAAGAATATGAAATTTGAACCTACCAAGTACCGTCTGATGAATGTCGGGACCGGCCGCATCTTCGATGACGAGGGCTGGACGCTCGCCGACCCGCAGGCCACTTCCCCTTCGCTCGTCAGAGCCGTTTACGAGAACAGCCAGTTCACTCCGAGAGAAGACCTCAAAGGGCTCTACAGATACGCCGGGTGGCTTCCGATAAAGCGCACGCTGCGGCATTCGCACGCCCCTGTGACATATAAGAGCAAGGGCTTCGCCAAGATTCTGGGGATGGAGAACCTCTACATCACCTTCTCGGGCTACTGCCCGAGGCTCGGGGCCAATATGAGCACCTGCTCCTTCAAGGAGACCGAGGCCTTCTCCGTCTGCGCCAGGATTCCGAAGGGCAGCAGGCGCAGGCTCATCGTGCAGTCCGCCGGAAACACCGCCCGCGCTTTCGCGAGGGTCTGCTCGGACAACAACATCCCCGCAGTCATCTGCATACCCGAGGACAACAAGCACGATATGTGGTTCACCCGCAGGCTGCGC
>CAVKLO010000215.1:0-3700 GCA_963656985.1 Bulleidia sp.
TAACGAGCATATGGCTCATATCCCGATAGGCGAAGTCGTGCGAGATGCAGTCATATATGCGCACCATACCTTCGTTCCAGTTCACCTCGTCTTCCGGGAAGGCGGTGTAGACGGCCGCCTGCAGCGGGAAGTCCATTATGGACGGCAGATGCGAGTCGAAGCCGTCCTTGTTAGGGTTTCCGGCCTGCCAGTAAGCGAGCTGAGGGACGGAACCTGTCCAGCACTCGCCCACTATATTGAAGTCCGGATATTCGGAGAGCACCGCCTGACACCATTCGCTCATCGGGACCTTTTCGTTATACGGGTATGTGTCCACGCGGAAGCCGTCGAGGTCGGCCCACTCTATCCACCATACGGCCCACTGCTTGAAATATTGCAGCAGGTAAGGGTTGTCCAGATTCATATCGACCATCGTTTCCGTGAACCAGCCCTTGTCCATTCCCTTGCGGTCTATGTCGGAGGCGTTATAGTCGATGGTCGTGGAGAAGCAGGCGTTCGTGTGGGTGTATTCCGGCCATCGGTTTATCCAGTCGGCGAACGGAAGGTCCTTCATCCACCAATGGTCTGCCGCAGCGTGGTTCGTGACCACGTCCATAATCATCTTGATGCCCTTTTCGTGGCATTTCTGCACGAGGGTGCGGTAGAGTTCATTGCTTCCGAAACGCGGGTCTATGAGGTAGTAGTCCGCACAGGAATAGCCGTGGTAGGAAGTCCCCTCCCTGTCATCGTCCAGAAGCAGAGGTGTATTCCAGATGGCGGTGATTCCGAGGTCCGAGAGATAGTCCAGATGGTCTATGATGCCCTGGATGTCACCTCCGTGGCGGCCGAAAGGGTCGCTGCGGTCGGCGAGCTCGGAGGTGAGAGGAGAGTTGTCATTGGACGGGTCGCCGTTGGCGAACCTGTCCGGCATAATGAGATAAATCATATCGGCCGAGGTGAAACTCCCGCGCTGCGCGGAACCTTCCCGGCGCTCCGAGAGGGTGTAGGTGCGCTTGAAACTCTCGCCTTCGCGGCTGAACACGAGGTATATCTCGCCCGCCGGGGCGTTCGAGGCTATGGAGAGGTCCGCGAAGAGGTAGTTCGGGCTTTCGGCTCTGTGCACTCCGGTCAGCCTGACTCCCTTTCCCTCGACGGTGACATCATACTCCGCTATGCTCTCGCCGTGTATCATAAGCTGGAGCGGGGTTTTCATTCCTGTCCACCAGCAGGGCGGCTCGATACGCTCGACCTGAGTTTCGATAGCGTCCCGCACCGAAGAGGGGTCGAACGCCCGCGAGCACGAGGCCAGAGCCAGGAAGAAGGCTAAAATCCATATTCTTCTCATAGTGTCTATCATCAGTCAAGTGTTATCCGTCAGATTATTCTACAGTCTGTGCGGTGCTGTCGGAGGCTTCCTCATCTACGAAGACCGACTCGTCCATCACCATCGCGCCGTTAGACACCTTGGTCTCGAAAGGTTCGGCCAGATGGATGAGGACATTTATGGAGTCGTCCCCGAGTATCCTGTTATACGAGAGCCAGCTGTCATCGATGCAGCGGTAGTCGTTCTCCACCACTTCGAAAGTGGCTCCGCTCCAGGCCTGGACGCACGGATGGTCGTGATAGAAGTTCATCAGGTCGAAGTAGAAGGCGTAGATGTTGCGGATATTGTCTTCATTCGCCCAATGCTCGGCCGGAAGCGGGTCCTTCTCGAAGAATTCGAAACGCTTGTTGTAGCCGAGCTCCTGTCCCGTATAGATGAGAGGCTGCGCTCCCGGAAGTGTGCAGGTTAGCACCTCGCACGCCCTCCAGGCCTTGCCCATACGCTCGAACTCCGTGCCGTTCCAGGAATTCTCGTCGTGGTTCGTGATGAATGAGAGACGGTAGGCGTCCGACGGATAGTCCTTCAGGCTTTCGTTTATGACTGCCAGAAGTTCAGCCTTGCCGGCCTTGCCCTGTGCTATGTCGTTCATAACGTGATGGAGTTTCCACCAGTAAGTGGCGTCGAAACCGGCCGCGTGAAGCCACGGCTCCTCGCCTTCGGCAAGGAAGTAAAGCTCCGGATTCTTCTTTTTAAGCCGGGATATGGCATCCTCCCAGAAGTCCTGCGGCACCTGATACGCCACATCGCAGCGGAAGCCGTCCACTCCCTTGTCCACCCAGAATTCCATACAGCTCTCCATCTCGGCGCGCATTTCCTTGCTGCCGTAGTTCAGCTTGGCGATGTCAGTCCAGTCGTATTCGACCACGAAGTCTCCGTTCTCGTCACGGACATACCAGTCCGCGGGCTTTTCCACAGTCCAGACGTGGTCAGGCGAGGTGTGGTTCGCGACCCAGTCGATGATGACCTTGAAGCCCCACTCGTGGGCCTGGGCGAGGAATTTTTCGAAATCCTCCATATTGCCGAATTCCGGGTTTATCGCACGGTAATCCCTGATGGCGTAGTATGAGCCGAGAGTACCCTTGCGGTTCACCTCGCCGATAGGATAAATCGGCATAAGCCAGAGGATGTCGATACCCATATTCCTGATGATGGGAAGACGCTTCAGGGCGGCATCGAAAGTACCTTCCGGAGTGAACTGACGGACGTTCAGTTCATAGACCGTGGAACCCTTTGTCCACTCCGCGTGAGAACTTTTCTCCGGAGCGTTGGAGCAGGCCGCGAAGAGGATGGCGGCAGCGATGAGCAGAAAGATTTTTTTCATATCGTGTGTCTTGTGTTTCCGTGATTCAAAAGTGATGACCCGGTAAGTTTTTCATCCTCGCTTACTGAAGAAATACTGCCGAGGCGTAAGTGCCGAGTGTCAGTTTCTGTCCTTTTACCGTGACGGTGCCGTTCGACCCCAGAAGCCGTGTCAGCTTATCCGAGAGGAGATTCACGCTCGCGGGAGCGGCGGAGAAATTGTGGAGCACCAGCACTTTCTGCCCGTCATAGCTGCGATACCACGCCGCTATCGACTGGGCGGAAGACGCTGAGGCGCAGACCTCGAAACTCCCCTTCGCGAGAGCCTTGTAGCGGTCGCGCAGTTCCGAGAACTTCATATAGGAGCGCAGGACTGAAGTGGAGTCCGCCTTCTGGGCTTCGACGCTATAGGAGGACGTGCGCATCTGGCTGTCTATCTTGCCGGAGAGCTTGGCGTCGGCGTAGGAGGAGCCGTCCGAGTTCCACATTATGGGCGTGCGGACATACTCGTCGCCGTTATTCTTGTTCCCCAGATAGCCGAGCTCCTCGCCCTGATAGATGTATGGCTCGCCCGGAGAGGTGAGCAGGACGGCTCCGGCGAGTTTCATCTTCTCGCTGTTCTTCATAAGCTCGGTTCCGGCGCGGACTTCATCGTGGTTCGAGAGCTTCGTGGCCTCGATATAGTCGCTGCGGTATCTGGCGTAAGTGTCCCTGTATCCCCGGATTGCGGAGAAGAAGCCGCTGCCGTTCCCGCTGTTTATGGCATCGCGCAGCGTCCACCAGAAACTGAAGTCGAAAAGGGCCGGAAGGCCGCTGTAGTATGGCGCAGCCTGATCGTAGCTGCTGTACTGTTCGCCCACCATATAGAAATCTCCCGTACTGCCCGCCGCGTGGAAACGCGCGTTGCAGCGGTCATAGAATTTCTTCAGGAAGGTCGGGTTCTCGTCCGAGGAGGCGTTGTGGTAAATATGCTTCACCGCATCGAGGCGGAAGCCGTCCACACCCACATCTATCCATTTGTCCGCCGCAGTGCAGACC
>CAVKLO010000216.1:0-3689 GCA_963656985.1 Bulleidia sp.
AGCGTGCTGGAGGAACTGCCCAAGGAGCTGAAGCACAGGCCATACGCCGAGGCGTTGGCGGAGGCGTGCGAGATTGCAGGCTTCTCGGATGTCAAGAAACAAATATATGACGAGGATATGATTTCAGAGCGTGACATAGCCGCGAAATGCGATTATGCTTTCCTGCAGGGCGAAGCAAAAGGTGAGGCAAAGGGCAAGGCGGAAGGGATGGCAAAGGGCAAGGCGGAAGGCGAAGCCCAGAAAGCCAAGGCCGTTGCAGCGAATATGCTTGCCAAGGGTTTGCCATCCAGCCTCATCGCAGAATGCACAGGCCTCTCAGAGGAGGAGGTGCAATCACTTAAGGCGGACTGAGAGACCATCGCTCCCGGAGTGTGGGAGTGTGTGGATTTATGGGAACTGTGCCGGGTGCAGCGAAAGTGCACCCGGCACAGTTCATCGTTTCAGGCCAGCACGGTGGAACGGGATTGCCGGTCGGGGCCGGCAATGACGTAAGAACGGGGGTGGGAATGACGGACAAAGGGAAGGGATGCCCGATCAGGTCGGGCATGATGGGATGCATGACGTAGAGGGAAGGTCAGTCGATGCGGATGTCGCGGACGCAGCGGAAGGTGTCGATGTACTTGTGGGAGAGGTTGATGTTTATGTTCTTTTCCATCAGGAAGCCATACTTTCCGCTCTCCTTCTTGGTGCCATAATAGCCGAAGGAGAAGTATGTACGGCTGAATGTCGAAGAAGAACCCGACGTGTCGCCGCCATAATAGTACATAGCGGCCAGTTCCACCTGGGACGGCACTCTCCAGCCCTCGGGGCAGAACCTCGTCCCCTCCGCGATGGCAGCATCCACCGCATCGTTAAAACCCTTGAAATCCATAGACGACGACAAAGAATAATAATTCGGATCCGTCTCGAAGGACTTGTAGAGCTGATTCTCGATATCGGTTTCGCTGTGCAGCGGCAGTTCCTTCGTGGTATAGTAGCGATGGGCCTTGGTGTTCAGATTCGTGGAATTGTAAATCTTCCCGCCGTCGGCTTTGGCAGTCACCGTGACATAGTCATCCGGCCTCAGACTCAGGGAGTATGTCTCGTCAGAGACTCCGCCGAGATTCCCCAGATTCCTGACACAGCGCACCGTCGCATAATCATAGACCGAATTATCATTGCGGAGTCCACCGGTGGAAATACCCTCCTCGGCCCATATTATGAGCGGATTGTTACTGGTAATCGTAGAGTAATTGGCGGCGACGCCGTAGGTACTCGACACCACGTGCTGCTGCCAGACTTTCGCGTCGCTTGACGCCCTGTCTTCCGGAGACCTGTTATACAGCTGAGTGGACAGGTTCAGGAGATTCTTGCCCACGAACAGGCCTATAAGCTGCTGGACTGAGGCCATATACCAGCGCATCTCGCTCCGGTCTATAAGGCCGTCGCCGTTGTTGTCCCGGTTACGGATCATACAGGAGTAGCGAAGATAACTGTAGGTGCTGTTAAGCTGAGGAGTGCTGTCCTCCACCTCTATGTTCATATATTCACCCCATTTGCTGCCCGTAATGAACGATGTGCCCGAGGAAGAACAGAGCCCCCATTCCTTCGCCGTATTTATCAGCCCGTTGAACTGGTCGCTGTTGCCCCGGTTTTCCGTACCCGTCTCAGACCAGTACGGCGAGGTGGTATATTTTTTCGTCGTGGAGTCGTACCCCCGGAGACCCTTCTCATACTCATCCTCATTCTCCACTCCCCAGGCGGTAAGCAGGCCCGTATTGGACTCGTCCGTGTCGAAAATGCACTGGATGGAATGCTGCTGGATCGTTATTACGGAACCGGTGGAGCGGGACTCCAGGTCCTTGCTGCGGTTCGAGTTGCAGAGGATGTGGAGCTTGCGGTCGTCCGCGTTCACGAACTGCTTCCACAGCGTGGGGTTCGTCTCTCCCGTGAGAGGATGACTGTCATAATAGTATTCATCCACGAACACCGTAAGGCATATCTTCGGCCCCCCGTCCGCATCGGCGGAGTTGTCGAAATCGCTGGTCGCCGGGTCCTCCAGATACTTGCGCACCTGCTCCTTCATATACTTCACCAGATAGGACACGTCCATAATGCCGTCATTATGGTAGCCGGCAAGTCCGTCCGTGCCGTCCCCTTCCGCATTCTGAGCGGCGGTACGCCAGAGAGTCGAAGACTCGAAGGCGCGGTCCACGTATTTCCGGCGCTTGTTCTCGAAATATTGTCCCGCATTGTCCTTTTTATTCAGACGGAAATGCACCCATTTGTAGTCCAGACCGTCCGTGATGTCTATACCTCCCTCCACACGCGGCTCCCCCTCGCTGAACGGAGTCTTGACGCTCCAGTACAGCTCGTCCGAGACATCATACTCCTGCGAGATGTTCCCTCGCTCGAAGAAATTCTTCAGATGGAAATTCAGGGTCTTGGAGACATAATGCGCATCGCATAGCGCGATCTCCTCCTTCGCCACGGTGACATCCCCGCTGGCCCCCGGATCATTCTCCACGACCTCGGCGGAGCCGTCGTTGCTGGTCTCCACCTCCACGCGGATATTGTTCACCGAATTCACGGTCACGGTATAGGTGTAGCTGTGGTTGCGGATGATATTGTAGTCGTCATACGCCCCGCCGGAGGCGCTCCAGTCCCCCAGATGTATGACATAGACGACATCGGCCCCCAGAGTCTGCCCGGCGTCATCGTTCACCAGATCCATAGTGACGCGGCCCTTCACCACCACATAGGCGGAGAAGTCGTTCGCATATTCGAAACAGCGCATAGTCCTTTCATAGTACTTGCCGTTCAGCACGTAGCTCACCGGGGTCTCCCGATTCAGCACATTGGACGTCCCGGCCTCGGGAACTTTCACGCGGAGGCTGCGTTTGCGGTACTCGTCCGCGCTCTTCTTCGGCTTCTGGCGGTTCTCGGCCACATAGAATGTGAACGCGCTCTCGTTCGAGGAGGGGTATTCCTCGAAAGTCAGAGGCTCGGTGTCGAAGAAGTCCGCCGCGTAGGTCGAGTAGGAGGAAAGCGGCGCGGAAGGGTCCACGGAGACGATGTCGTGCCCGGCGTCCCCCGAGACTCCCCTCTCGGCATAGCCGAAGGCGTAGGTCGTGCGCGGAACATTCACCACCTGCCAGGACAGCGGCTCGAAACTCTTTACGGTCTGCCCCTTGGCGTCCGGAGTCGTGCGTTTCCGGAACACGAAACGGACTTTCGCGTCGATATGCCCGAGCGACACCACCGCCTGGGACGAGCCGTTCTTTATGGTATAGACCGTGACCGTAGCGCCTCCGCTCGTGTAGGAACCCGAGGCCTCGAGCGTCAGACCCTTCAGCACCCCGGACATAGCGAAATAGCCGTTGCGGGTGACGAGGGGCTGGTTCATATAGACTGCGAAATTCAGAAGGTCGTTCTCGTCCGAGACGGTCGAGGCGAGCAGATCCGATGAAATCCTCGTCATATCGGCATCCAGATTCGCGAGCATATAGACGCTGACCTTCCCGTCCGTAGGAACCTGGATCTTCACGCGCACGATTCCGCTCGTCGTATATGCGTCCCCGTCCGAAGAGCTGTCGGAAGTGGCGTTGCTGACATACCAGCAGTTCTCGAAGGTCTGCCGGACCACGGCTTCGGAAGTCCTCAGGTTCTCCTGGTCGAAATAGTGGCCCGTAATCTTCGCGCCCTGCGAG
>CAVKLO010000217.1:0-3644 GCA_963656985.1 Bulleidia sp.
GAACTGGAAATAAAACTGCTGAATTATGACAGAGGAGCGCACCGTCCGGGGCTACGACCCGCTGGATATGAACAATTACAGAATCGAGAAACTCCCGAAGATGGAGAAATCCGGCTTCGAGAAATGGATGGCCCGACTGGGCGGTCCTCTCTCCATAATTCTCTTCGTGCTTTTCAACTGGATTCTGGAGGTTCCGTTCCTCCAGACTCCGGCCGAAAAGTCTATGCTCGCCATTTTCATCGCGGGGCTGGTGCTCTGGATGACGGAAGCCATCCCGAACTACCTCACCTCGCTGGTGATCATACTCGCGATCGTGCTCACCGAAGTGGTGCCGCAGAAGACGGCCTTCGCGCAGCTCGGTCATCCGGTGATGTGGCTGAACATACTTTCCTTCGTGCTGGCCTCGATGCTGGTGAAGACCCGGGTGGCGAAAAGATTCGCGCTCTGGTTCGTGCTCCGCTTCGGACACAGCGCCCGAGGCATCTTCTTCAGTTTCATCATCATAAACCTGGTCCTCTCGGCCTTCATCTCCGCCACTACGGCCAAGGCGACCATCCTTCTGCCCATCTTTATGGTGATCTGCGCCATATACGGGGCCTCCGATGGGAAGCGCAACAATTTCGGGCGCAATCTGGTCCTGCAGAACCTTTTCGAAATAAACATCACCGCCACGGGCTTCCTGACCGGCTCCGGGGCACATCTTCTGGCCATCTCCCTCTTTATGGGAGCATACGGCTCGACCATAGGATACAGCGACTGGTTCGTGGCCTGCTTCCCGCTGACGATAATAATGGCCCTTCTGGGCTGGCTCGTAGCCACCACGCTCATCTTCCCGATGAAAAAGGAGGAGCAGGTCCCTCAGATCGAAGGCGGTCTGGACAGGCTGCGCAGCGAACTCGGCGCAATGGGCAGGATGACGGGCGAGGAATACAAGGCGGTCGCCATCTTCCTCGGAGTGCTGATACTCTGGTCCACCGACAAGCTCCACGGCCTGGACGCCACTACTGTGGCCTTTCTGGGCGCGGTCATCGCCCTTATGCCGGGAATCGGAGTGGTGAAATGGAACGATGTGGACATCCCCTGGCATCTGATGCTCTTCTCCGCCGGAGCATACACTCTGGGAGCCGGACTCGATGCGACCAGCCTCCCGGGGACACTTGTGGACGTGTTCTTCAACAGTCTCGGCATCAGCGACGACACCCCGTTCGCTCTGCTCTACATCATACTCACCTTTATGATGATGTTCAGCGGACTCATCTTCGAGTCGAAGACTATGAGGACTCTTATCTTCGTGCCCATAGCCCTCGGGGTGGAGCAGAAATTCGGCCTGCCGCAGCTGAGCCTCGCCTTCCCTGTGGCGATGCTCATAGAGCACGTCTATGTCCTGCCGTTCAACAGCAAGCCCGCCGCGCTGCTCTATAACACTAACCAATACAGCTGGAGCGACACGTTCCGCTTCGGCATCACTATGATGACACTCTGCTGGCTGCTCATACTCGTCTGGGGCGAGACGGTACTGAAGTGGCTGGGATACACCCCCGGACTGCTATGATAGACATAATCACGAAAATTCACGACCGTTTCTCCATCGAATTCAAGATGGGGTTCGTGACACGGAGGAAGCTGCGGCGCAACGATTTCTCCGTGTATATGTGGATATTTGTACCCAAGAGCCTCGACATCAGCCCCGACAGCTACTCCAAGTCCGACTTCTATCAGGACGTGAAGTCTAACGTGAGGCTCATCACTCCGCGTTTCCTGCTCCGCGAGATAGCCGGAGGCAGCGCGACCCCGCTCCTGAAGCTGCGCCGCTCCTTCGAGAATCTCGCCCTGAACCCTACGCGCACGATGACGGCCGAGTATGAATACCAGATAAAGATGTTCGCCGCCATCACCAAGAGCGCGAGCCGCGAGGAGTTCCGCCACATCTGCTCGGAGCGCGTGCTCAAGGAAGACATCGGCTGGCTTTGCAGCCAATACGTGGACAGCTGCCGGAAAATACTCTCGGAGTACCGCGCCGCCCGCAACATCATAAACTCCCCGGGCGTGAGCGATGAGACGATGAGCTGCTGGTACTTCGGGGACGATTTCATAAGCACCATAGTGCAGTCGCACAGCGTGAAGATAGTCAGCTTCCTGACAGAAAAGGGAGAGAGGGAGTACTCCGCCGCCTCAGAGGGGCTTCTCTCCCTGATACGCGAAGAGAATGAGTACCGGCAGAAGATGGACTACTCCGTCCTGTCCACTGACGATCCGATGCATAACAGGGTGATGCTCTTCCGTTTCGGGGCCCTGAAGAAATATGTGGAGAGCGACCTTTTCACGGACATCCCGAAGAAAAAGGACGGGGCGCTCGTGGAGCAGCTCTACTTCAGCATCGCGGCCGGAATGGCGATGATGTTCGCCACGATCGTGAGCTTCACTTTCCAGCAGAAATTCGGAAACTTCACCCTCCCCTTCTTCATCATACTGGTCATCAGCTATATGATAAAGGACCGCATCAAGGAGCTGTCCCGCTACTATTTCGCCCATCAGATAGGCAGCCGTTTCTTCGACAACAAGGCCAAGATCCGCGTGAAGGACGAAATCATCGGCTCCATAAAGGAAGGAATGGACTTCATCCCGGACTCCAAGGTGCCCGAGGAGGTCAAGTTCGTGCGCTACCACAAGAGGCTGCTGCAGGTGGAAAAAAGAATCTCCGATGACCGCGTGATACTCTACCGCAAGCAGGTGCATATAGACCGCAATGCGCTGAGCCGGCTTTCTGACTATGACAGCAGCGGCATAAACGACATCATCCGGCTGAACGTGAACAGCTTTCTGCAGAAGATGGACAACCCCAAGGTGAACGTGACCTCGATAGCCGAGGACGGAAGCCTGAAAACCGTGGCCTGCGACAAGATTTACTATATGAACATCGTGCTGCAGATGAATTACGATGAGTCCGGCAAGGGCGACCTCGGCCGGGGGAACAAGAACCTCAGCACTGAATTCAAGCGCTTCCGCGTGGCCCTGAACAGGGACGGCATCGACTCCATAGAAGAGGTCGTGTAGAGGCGGATTTGTATTTTTATCGGGATATGCCTACTTTTGTCTGATTTGTGGAATTAACATCAGACAAATGGATTTGCTGTTCATCGACTGGAATGTGAGTCCGGTCATCTTTCAGATAGGGAGCTTCGCTCTGAGGTGGTATTCGCTTCTGTTCGTGTCGGGCTTCATCATCGGCTGGTTCATCTTCAAGGGATTCTTCAGAAGGGAGGGCGTGGACGAAAAGCTTCTGGACCCGCTTCTCTATACGCTTCTGATCGCCACCATCGTGGGTGCGCGTCTGGGGCACTGCCTGTTCTATCAGCCCGAGTATTATCTGGGAAGCCCGGAGGGTTTCGCGGAGATATTTATGCCCTGGAAGGGGGGCCTCGCCTCGCACGGCGGAGCCATCGCCCTGCTTCTGGCGATGTGGTGGTTCTCGAAGCATTACGGAAAGAAGAATAATTTCGACTTTCTCTGGATTATGGACCGGCTCTGCATCACCGTGGCTTTCGCGGGCTGTATGATACGTCTGGGAAATCTCTTCAATTCCGAAATATACGGAGACGTGACTTCACTCCCCTGGGGGATGGTGTTCACCCTCAGGGGCGAGA
>CAVKLO010000218.1:0-3630 GCA_963656985.1 Bulleidia sp.
GTAGTGCACAAGCCCCTCTGCGGACAGCGAAATAGAAAGCCCCACCACGCCCTTCTGCTTCCACAGCCCGGCGGAAAGCAGGGCCGTAGCGACAGGCTTTACGGCGCGGTCTTTGGTCTCGCTGTTGAACGTGGCGGTGTGCGAAGTGCAATGCCCCACGGCCTTGCCGCCTACGTAAATCAGCATATCGCTACCATTGCAGTAGCCTGTACGTGCTGTCTTTGCCATAATGCTTTATTCTTTAAACTGTTAAATCTTTACTCTAAATGTCAGTTGCTGTACGAACGCATCGTCCTGCCAGGCCTCCTCGCTGTCAGTGAGCTCGCAGCTGCGCATAGTCAGCGTGCCGTCATCGCTGACGGCCTGCACGCCGTCCAGCGCGTCCCGCACCGCTTCGGCCAGCTCCACGCCCTCTGCGTAACGCTCGGTGAAGCAGATGACCTCTATCTGCACGGTATCCGCGCCGGGCCGCCCCGCCTTCTGCGGAGCCTGCTCCATCGCGCTGCGGCGGTAGAGGATATAAGGCAGTTCCGCAATGTCGGTCGCCACCGGGAAGACCTTGTTGGCCCGCGCCGTCACTTCGGCGCTGCCCAACAGGACTTCGCGGATGAGCTCGCCCGCACTGAGTGATGTCTTACTTACAGCCATATTTCTTCGCCGTTCTTTCCACGCTTCGGATAATTTCGTTGTGCGCGTTGGCGGTCACGGTGTCGCGCACGTCTTCCAGAGTCTGCCGCATGAAGCCGTAACGCTTCATACGCCCCGTGCGGTGTCCCCTGCGGAGCCGACGGGTGAAAAGGCGCGTGTGCCTTCCGCCGTTGGACTTCGTGCGCCGCTCCTCCGTTCCGAGTTCGGCCCATATCAGAATCGGCTTCTTAAGCCCCCTGCGGTTCGTGTGGAACCCGGCCTCGCCCTTCCCGTTCTTCCCGGCCTTCTTCGTGCCTATCGTGACCTTGAACCCGGCGGTACGTTTGAATACCTTATAGCGCACGCCGCTTTCCAGATTGCGGTCGGTGCGGAGCCCGCTGCCGCGCAGGTTGTTCACCGCCACTTTGCGTACCCGGCTGGCCTCCCTGCGGAAACCGCCCTTCAACGCCTGAACCCTGCGTTTAGGGTCCATTTCAGCGAACAACCGCTGCAGATTGCTGTCGTCGTATTCCGCCGCCATACCGCCTACTCGTTTACCCTTTCACAGACCAAGGTCTTGTACCCTCTGTCAAGATTCGGGATGATGTTCGTGACGGTGTAGAGGTAGCCCCCCAGCTGCTGCACCCGCCAGCCTTCGCTGACGGCGTGCGCGTCCCGGATGTTGTACTGCACGCTGTAGTCGGCAAAGTGTTCGCCCACTTCATCGCTGCGGTATCCGGTCTGCTTCACCCTTTCGGCGTGTACCGTCCCGGCGGCAGCCCAGACCACTGTCTCCTCCCCGAACTTGTTTACCGTCCGGTTCGGCTTCAGCAGCTTCACCCTATACTTCATCCGCCCCGCCTGCATCTTCCGCTAACTTTCTGAAGGGTTTGATTAGGGCCTGCAGTGTATCCGGCACCTGCTGCATTTGCGCGGTGCTTACGCTCTCCCTCTGGTTGTACCAGTGGGCCGCCAGCAGCATAACCGCCTGCCGGATCTGCGCGGGGTAGGCCCCGCTCTCGTCCTGCAGGTCGCTTGCTTCGCGGTTGACCGCCTGGATGACCCACGCCTCCGCCGCATCGAGATAATGCTGCATCAGCGCGTCGTCGTCCGAGAAGTCATCCGCCCTCACGTGCTTCTTGAAAAGTGCCAGATCCACTACGGCCATAATCCTAATCTCTCAGTGTGTGATATCGCGCGAATTGCCCGCCTATGCGTCCGCCACTACTGCCTTAGCCAGAAGGAAGGCTTCCGGGCGCAGGGTCTTCGTGGCGTAATCGCAGTTGAGCACGAAATCCACGGCGTCCTTCCGCGCCTGGGTATAAGGGTCGACGGTGAAGCGCAGGCTGTTGAAAAGGCCCATAGGCTGATAGCCCCAGTCGCCAAGACCGATGAACTCGGTGACGGTGGTAATCTTCACAACCTTGCCGGAGGCCTTGACCCCGAGAGCGGCAAGCGCGGCGGCTTCACCGTTAGGGGTGACGGTAACCTCGTAGTCCGGGCTGTCCACTGCCGCGTTGTCGGCCCAAGTGGTCTCGCCGCTCGCGTAGGTGGACTTCTTATAAGCCACGGCGGCGCGGCGCATTACGTTGGAGGTATGGATAGGCAGTCCGCAGAGCTTGCCGTCCTGCACCATCGGCACGTAGATGCCCTTGGAGTTGATAGGCGTGCCCTCGAGCACGGCCTGCATGCTCTTGGTCATAACCCAGCAGAGGTGGTTGCCCTCGATGCCGGTCTCAAGCACCTTGGCCTTTATTCTGGCGTTGAGCTCCTCGAAGGTCGGGGTCTCGTGGATGCTGACAAGGTCGGCATACCGCTTATCCTCGTCGGTAGGGGTAGCGGCTTCGGCCTTCTGCACGATGTGCGCGAAAGGCCCGATGAGGTTGGACGCGCCCGTAACCTTGGAAAGGCCGAAGACAATCTTATTGAGCAGCTGAGCCACGGCCTGCGGCATAACCTGCTTGACCAGAGACTCGATGACCCCGGCGGAGGCGTTGATGGCCTGATGGGTCACAGGTATGGCGATGCCGATACGCTCCGGGGTTGCGGTGAGCTTGGAGAGGTTGATCTTGCTGTCGGACAGAGCGACGCCCTCGCCGGCTATGGTGGCTTCGGCGAGGTCGTAGGTAGGCCATACGAAGTCGCCCACAAGTCCGGTAGGCATAGGCAGCCCGACTTTGTCAAGGATGAACCCCTCGGTGAGCGGTCTGATGAAGTCCTGCACGTTCAGCGGGATGATGCCGCCGCTCGCAGCGTTGGAAACCATCATGCCGCTGAAGTCGCGCTCCAGCACCATAACGATTTCGGTCTTGCGCCCCGCGGCCAGATTCTCGCGGATAAGCCTCTCCGCGTCCTCACGGGCGTTAGGGTTCTCGCGCAGATGCTCGGCGGTGGCCGCCTGCATACGCATGGAAAGCAGCTGGTTCTCACGGGTTAGGGCCTCGAATTCCTTTGTCTCGGCCTCGGTGCGCTCGCGCTGCTCTTTTTCGCACGCATCAGCAATAGCGTTGATGCGCTCACAGTTCGCCTGGTATTTCTCGACCAGCCCGCGAATGTTGACAGAGTTCTTTTTCATTGCTGAAAAGGTTTAGATGTTAAACAAAAACTTTAGTATTAGCAGCGTCCCGCATTTCGCGCAGCTGCGCTTTTACTTTCTCGGTGTCCGGCGCGGAGACAGCCGCCGGGGCTTCCGACTTTGCCGCTTCGCGCAGCCCGGCGGCGAACTCGCGTGCCTCCACGGATGTGTCCGGATACGCGGGGTCGGCGGCCAGAGTGAAGTCGTACACGCCCGTGACGGCCCGCACGGTGTAGGTGACGTAGGCCTTGCCGTCCCGTACCTCCACGCTCCGCTCCACAAAGCCGTTGTCGTAATAGTGGGTGCGGAAAGCGAAGCTGCACCCGGCCAGGTCGCCACGGCGCACCAGCTCCAAGGCCTTGTCCCCGTCCACGGTGTTGGGGGCCTCGAACTCGAAGCTTACGCCCTTGTCGTCCACGGTGTAGGAC
>CAVKLO010000219.1:0-3623 GCA_963656985.1 Bulleidia sp.
ACCCAAGGGGTCCGGGGAGTACGCTCCCCGGTGAACGGATGAAAATTGGCCGCCCGGGAGGCGGCCAATCTCATATTCTACAACCCCTTGGTGTTCGTGTACTTGAAGCGCCGGATCTTGCGCGTGGCGGTCTTCTCGAACGGCTCCTTCATCACCTGCACGTCGCTGACCTTCGAGGTCTTGTTCACGTTCTTGTTCACGATGCCGAGAATCATCTCCTTCTTCTCCTCGAGCTTCTTGAAGAATTCCTCCTCGCCCTCGTGATTCCAGTCGATGGCATTCTCGTCGAAGTTCACGAGCGCCACGAGCTTGCCCTGACGGGACACGATGACTGACTCGTTCACGGTCTCAATGCCGTTAATGAGCTGCTCGATTTCCTCGGGATAGATGTTCTCGCCGGACGGGCCGAGAATCATATTGTTCAGGCGGCCCTTTATGTGATAGCGGCCCTTCTCGTCGAGACAGGCCAGGTCGTTCGTGCGGAACCAGCCGTCCGGAGTGAACGCCTCGCGGGTGCGGTTAGGATCCTTGTAATAGCCGAGCATAACGTTCGGGCCCTTGGCGACGATTTCTCCCTCGCCGGTGACCGGGTCGGGATTGTAGAGCTTGAGGGTCACGCCGCGGCAAGGGATGCCGATGGAACCCGGCGTGCGGTTGCGGCCCATCATAAAGCTGAGCAGCGGCGAGGTCTCGGTCAGACCGTAGCCTATGGCGTAAGGGAAGTTCGCCTTGAGCAGGAAGGTCTCGACCTCGGTGTCCAGCTTGGCCCCTCCGATGCCGAAGAAGGTTATCTGACCGCCGAAAGTCTGGCGGAGCTTCATACCGATTATGCGGTAGAGCACGAAAGGCATATTCTTCTGCAGCCAGGTGAGCACGGGACTCTTGCGTATGGTAGGGACGATGCTGTTCCGGTATATCTTCTCGATGATGAGCGGAACCGAGAGCATAGTGGTCGGCCTGACCTCCTGCATCACTTTCAGAAGCAGGGAAGGCACCGGCGGCTTGGAGATGTAATAGACGCTGCCTCCCACATACATCGGATAGAGCATACAGATGGTCATCTCGAGGGTATGCGACATCGGAAGGATGGAGAGCCAGCGGTCGTAGGAGTGGCGTTTGCAGCAATGATAGCAGGACTTGATACAGGAAGTGAGGTTGCGGTGGCTGAGTACCACGCCCTTTGCGTTTCCTGTAGTTCCCGAAGTATAGATGATGGAGGCGATGTCGTCGGGCATAGGCATAGCCACTTTCCCGTCGCAGGTGAAAGCCTCTTCGTCCTGCCTGATGATTTCGAAGGTCTCGATGTCGATGACCAGGACGAGATGCTTCATAGCCTCCTCGGTGACATTGTGCAGGAGACGTCTGGAGACGAAAAGAACCTTGGACTCGGAATGGGTCAGGATGTTCGTGACCTCGTTCTCCGAAGATTCCGGCAGAATCGGGACTGCTATGCGGCCGAACGGGACGGCGGAGAAGAACGCTACCGTCCAGTTAGGCATATTCTGGGAATATATGGCGACCTTGTCCCGGGCTCCTATGCCGAACTGGGTGAGCCTTTTCGACAGGTCGTCGCAGGCGGATTTGAAGCCCGCATATGTGTAGCTGACATCCGCCGCATCGGCCATAGTGGACATAAGACGCTTGGGGAACTGGCCTGTGGCGTATTCATACAGTTTGGCCAGAGTATCGACATAAGCCTCCCGGAAGGCGTTCCGTGTACTGAATAACTTCATAAATAATCTGGTTCGGAATCTGCCGCGACACGGGATTCCGGGTTTATAATTTTGCAAATATAATCACATCCGCTATCATAAATGCAATTTCGCCGCCGATTGTGGCGAAATTTACACTTTCGTCCGCGAAAGGCCGCCTCTGAGTTGCGGATTCCGGAGGGTGGGAGGTTTGGAGTTCAGAGAGAATGTGTCTATATTTGTTTGTTTGTTTGTTTGAATGAGAGGGGGCACGGCAGAGCCGCGCCGGGGAGGAAGAGATTGGCCGCAAGGCCGCGTAAGAAAAAAACGTATGCAGTATATGAAAAGGATTCTATGTATCGCCGCGCTGGCATTGATGACGGCGTCGGCCTCCCTGGCGGCATCCAGGACGGTGAAGGAGACGGTCACTCCCGCTTCCGATTTGCGGATAACCTATGTGGGCCGCACCCTCGCCGAAGGCGGTAGCGTCTCGTTCGACTGGACGGCGACCTACGTCCGCATCTCCTTCGAGGGCAACTATCTGGCCATCGACGCTTCGGACACTTTCCGCGACTATTTCAACGTCTGGATCGACAAGGCTCCCACTTCCGAGCCCGACCGCATCATAGCCATAGGCAAGGGCGGCGAAAAGAGCGTTTTCGGGAAGATCGAGGCAAACAGCGTCTATGACGGGCGCATCGAGATCGTGAACGAGGCCGACTTCAAGGCCATCTACGGCAAGAAAGTGCCCGCTCAGCACTTCGTCACCATACAGAAACGCACGGAGGGCGAGCAGGGGAAGGTCACATTCAGGGGAATTATCACCAGAGGCGAACTTCTCCAGGCTATGCCGCTCAAGCCACGCTGCATAGAGTTCATCGGGGACTCCTACACTTGCGGCTACGGCTCGGAGAACAGCGTCTCCACAGACCCGTTCACCCCGGAGACCGAGAACTGCGGCAAGTCCTACGCCTCTGTGGTCGCCCGCTACTTCAATGCGGACTACGTTGTGGTGGCGCACTCCGGAATGGGCATAGTGAGGAATTACAATTCGAATGTCGCCGGCTGGTATATGCCGGAGCGCTACACCCAGACCTTCGATATGGACAGGGAACTGAAGTGGAACGTTGCCGAAAGCGCGTTCAAGCCCGACATTACCGTCATCTATCTGGGGACCAACGACTTCTCCACAGGTCTGCAGCCGAGTGAGACCCGTTTCACTGAAAACTACATTAAGCTGCTGCGTGAGATAAAGGACAACTACGGCGAGGAGCATCCTATCCTCTGTATGTCATCCATCTGCGACGCCAACCTCGCTGCATATGTACACGCGGCGGTGAAGAAGAGCGGAATGAAGAATGTGAATTATCTGGACTTCACCCCGGGCGTACACCATAACGACGACCGCAATCTCGGAGCCAGTTCACATCCCAACCGGCTCGGACATCAGAAACTGGCGTATCAGGTGATTCCGTATGTCGCCACTCTGACCAGCTGGGGACTCAACAATGAAATCATAAAATGACACGGATATGAAAAAAGGAAAAAAGATCGCGGGCATAGTCAGCCTCGTGCTGATTCTCGCGCTGGCCGGATTCTGCTATTTCCGCTTCTGCTTCGTCTTCGGCGAGGGCGTGAAGGCCGGAGAGCTGAACCAGGTGATGTACAAGGGCTATATTTTCAAGACCTACGAAGGCCGTCTCATCCAGACCGGCTTCAAGGGCGCGAAAGGCGGCGGCAGCATCCAGTCGAACGAGTTCAATTTCTCGGTCGTGGACAAGGCCATAGCCGATTCCCTGATGCGCTGCAGCGGCAAGGCTGTCGAAGTCCACTACAAGGAATACCTCGGAACTCTGCCGTGGCGCGGAATGGAGAAATATATAGTGGACGAAATCATCTCCGTCCAGAAATCAGAAATGACCACCGTAATAC
>CAVKLO010000220.1:0-3621 GCA_963656985.1 Bulleidia sp.
AGTCTGCGCAGTTCCTTCTGTTCCTGTTTTCTTCCGATAATGACAGCCATATTTTCCGATAATCTGATGTGCAAATGTAGCAAAACATTTCAGCGAATCAAGCGATACAGGTCGGAATGTCCTAAAAAAAACGAGATTCCGACCACTATCGGCATAAACGAAATTTGCGTTCAATAAGTATATTCCAGTAACTCAGGCAGCTACATCCCAAGTATGGGTAATTAAACAAATTAATGATACGGGTCGGAATGTCCTAAAAAAACGAGATTCCGACCACTGTCGCTTGATTGCCGGTTATATCCGTGTGATGCCCTCTGCCCCTCTGCAGCATTTCAACTCATCGTCAGTTTTTTAGCGGCAGCCCGAAACCGATCCGCGACCGGTAGGAGAACAAGCCCCGGAACGGCTGACGCAGCGTGACTTGACCTATATAGTCCGACTTCCTATTCCTCTACTCCACGATGACGATCCGGACACCGGCATCGCAGACCAGGCGGACCGTTTCCAGCTGGGTTGCGGTGAGGTAGAGTGTCTTTATCGGAGAGTAGGACAGGTACGCCTCCCGCAGCGCCGGGTTACGGGAAAGGTCGAGCGACTCCAGAGCTGTGCCCTGGGCGTAGAGCGATTCCAGAGCGGGACAGCCGCCGAGGTCGAGGGCGCTTAATGAAGTATTGTCGCAGACCAGCACTTTCAGAGAGCCGTTCCCGGAAAGGTCCGTAGCCGCCAGCAGCCTCTGCCCCGAGATATTCAGACTCTCCAGAGCGGAAAACATCTCTATCCCGTGAAGCGAGGCTATCCCGGGATATCCGTCCGAAGGAATAAGCATCGACACGACTTCGGCGGCATCGGCGCGGGACACGAACGAATCATTGTCGAAGTCATAACTGTCCAGCAGGAAGCACCGGAACACCGGATCGTCAATCCTCGGCGTATAGACTATCTCGACCGTCTCCGGGATGTACCTGTGCCGCCCGAGACTCACATTGATGCCGTCGATCTCGTGTCCCTCGAGCAGTTCCAGACGCGAAAGCCCCTCAGCCATACAATGCAGCTCCACGAGTTCGGGATTCGTGTTGAGGTCCAGAACGGAAAGTCTGTCACAGCCGTCGGCATTTAGACTCCGCAGGGCGGCATTGTAGCGAAGATTCAGCGAGGGAGCGGGGCTTCCCGCGCAGTCGAGCGTCTCCAGCTCCGGAAGCAGATACAGCCTCTCCCCATCGGTCAACGCGTCGGCGGCGAAGAGACGGCGGAGACCCCGCATCTTGCGGAACAGCGCCGCGCAGTCCTCCACGCCCGAGCGTGCGTCATAGCGGAACTCCTCCAGAGAAGGCAATGACGGCAGTACCGCTCCGAGATTCCGGCAGCCCGAAATGTCCAGCGAGCGCAGAGCGCCGATGAAAGGAAGCTCCGCATCGAGCGCCTCGCCAGAAATCTCGACATTGCCGCCGAGAGCGAGAGAATTCAGCCGGACCGGTCCGGCCAATTCCAATGTCGTCAGCCGGTTATTCGAAAGGTCGAGGCAGGTCAGGGCGGCATTTGCCTTCAGGTCCGCTTCAGACAGACCTCCGCTTCCTCCGTCTTCTCCGTATGAAAGCCCCCTGCAGCGGAGAGTGTCCAGATTCGGAAGATACTCTATTCCCTTCAGTGAACGGACATCGTCCGAGACGATGTCAATTTTCGTCACGAGAGAGGCTTCGCTCGGACTGATGACCCCGTCGGAATTCCTGTCCCAGTTCGCACTCATCCACTTCCCGAGGGCCTCATCCTCGAACGGGATCATAATCTCGACCCTCACTTCATCGCTATATGCCGTTCCGGCACCGTTTACCGCGTAGGCCCGGAAATAATAGGTTTCACCTATGGTCAGACCTTTCACCGACACCTTGTGGATGCCGTATCCGGAACCGTCGAGGGTCTTGGTGTCCAGACTGATGGTCGGCGAAGGGGACGTACTCCAGCACAGGCCGCAGATTATCATATCCCCGCTGAAATGGTCGGCTACGGAATACTCGCAGACCGCTGTGGTCCCGTCCTCGATACTCAGCGACCTTATGCTCGGGAAAGGCGGCTGCCTGTCGATTTCCACTCTCCTGACTTCGGCAGAACGGGAGTCGCTGCCGTTTGAAATGAAGGGCCGGTAAAAGTACCTGATTCCGTAGGTCAGCTCGCCTATGACGGCGGTGAACTCGCCGTCCGAAGGGACGTCAGAATCGTAGAATTTCATATCCTCCTCACTCAGGCCGAAATAGAAGCCGCAGCTCTTTATGTTGTCATCCCGCGACACGCTGCAGCGGAGCCGGACATCAGACCCTTCTACGCTGAAGCTTGTGTCCAGGATTTCGGGAGCGGTATGGAGCGAGGGGTCGGGGTCCCTCACGCAAGAGACGGCCCAGACACAGAGCGGCAATAGCATCCATAACACCCGTGAGGCTGACATAAGTGCAAATATAACGGATTTGGCCGTTACTGAAAAGACCTTAGCCTCCGTTCCTGGCGCGGACGGATGAAATGAACCGGAATGAACTTGGACATTGTTTCGGAATTGGATAACTTCGCAGAAAGTTTTCTGCAAAATGGCCAAGATTGTTCCGGAACTGAATTACCTTCTCGCCGAGGTCGAGAAGCACTACGGCAGGAGGCTTTCGACTTCCGCCGATTTCGAGGCTCTGTCCGTCGTGGTCGAACACGAGTCCGGCGAGATGATTTCCTCCTCGACCCTGAAAAGGCTGTGGGGTTATGTAAACCTGAAGCCGACTCCGAGAATCTCCACCCTCAATGTGCTGTCCAGATACATCGGAAAACGCGACTTCTGCGAGTTCAGGCAGAGCATTCTGGATGACGCGCACTATGTGTCCCGGTTCTTTCAGGTAAAGAAAGTCTGTTCCGCAGACCTGGATAAAGGAGCGGAGGTGGTCATCGGCTGGGCTCCGAACCGGCTTGTCACGCTGCGGTACGACGGAGACAGCAGCTACACCGTCATCAGGTCGGAGAACTCTAAACTGGCTGAGGGGGACAGATTCCGGACGGAATCCTTTATGATAGGCTACCCGCTTTACATCCCGAGAATCCTGCGCGACGGAGAATACACACTCTCCTACATCGCCGGGGCGCAGGAAGGCCTGAACAGGGCCGACGTCATCAGCGAAGGAGAAGATCGGTAGCGTTCATAAAGCGTAACGAAGGATTGTCTTGCAAATCATAAAATCGAATCTTAAATTTGCATAAAATTATGATTTATGATAGCTCGCGAACTTAGGGACAAGGCCTTGACGCTCTCGAAGAAATATCCATTCGTGGTGATTACCGGTCCGAGGCAGTCCGGAAAAACAACCCTGGCCAAAAGCACATTCCCCGATTACCGGAAGGTTTCTCTGGAGGATCCGGACAACCGTGAGTTCGCCAGAGAGGATCCGCGCGGCTTCATTTCCACATACCCCGACAAGACGATCATAGACGAGGTACAGAGGGTTCCTTCACTGCTGTCCTACCTTCAGACACACTGTGACGATGTGGGCAAGGATGGAATGTACATTCTCACGGGACCACAGAACCTGCAGCTTATGGAAGCAGTGGACCAGAGTCTGGCGGGAAGAACGGGGCTTCTTCATCTGCTGCCGTTTT
>CAVKLO010000221.1:0-3601 GCA_963656985.1 Bulleidia sp.
ATCCCGGAGGGCGATTTTTGGCATTGTCCGTAAAATTATATACCTTTGCAGGATTTTAAGATTGCCGAATGAAATTCTGCCGAAGAGCCGTCACAGTTTTGTCGCTGCTGCTTTCCCTCCTTTCTTGCAGGAAAGAGGGAAATGTCATATATGTGGACCCTGACGAGGACACGGAGCTGCCGGACCTGGTCTATTTCGTGACGCGCAAAGGGGCTCTGGGAGATGTCGGCTATATGGATGATATGTACCGGGGCGCGGTGAGAGGGGCGCAGGACTGCGGCCTTCTGTTCTCGCTCGTGGAACTTCCTTCGGATACCCTGAAGGCCGTTTCCACCATCGAGTATATGCTCGACTATATGCAGAATGAGGAACCTGAGCGCAGGGCGCTGATAATCCTTGCGAACGACAGCCTGGAGCCGCTGCTCCACCGTTACGACGCCCTGCTCACGCGGGCGTCCAACGTGGATTTCCTGCTAGCCGAGTCAGATGACACGACCCTGTCGGCACATACTCTGAAAATCCTCCAATACGGTATTTACTATCAGGCGGGAAGGCTCGTGGCGGACGGTCTGGAAGATGTGGATGAAATACTGATAGCGAGCGCGAATCCCGACATACCGGGACTTGACGGAATGACCGGGGGCTTCTCCGCCGCGATCGAGGACAGCGGATCGGGTTCCGGACTCACCACCATCAGTTTCTCCGACACGACCGGCGGCTACGATGACGCTTCGACCGCCTACAAGATGTCCTACTCCCTGGACGGGAAGTTCGACCTGGTGCTTCCTCTCTGTGGGGGCACCGCCAGGGATTCTTCCGCTACAATAGGGAGAACCCCGGAAGCTTCTACACCCTCGGGGTGGACTGCGATATGCAGCTCTACTCCCCGAGAGTGCCGTTTTCCATCGTCAAGCATATCGGCGATGCGGTGCAGGACTGGATATGCGACTGGTGGGGAGGCGCGGAAATGCCTTCACACCAGGTGCTCGACCTCTCCTCGGGCTATTCGGAGCTGGTGGTCTCGGACTCTTTCGGGGAACGTCTGACAGATCTCGCCGGAAAATATTACGACAAGGCGCTGGAGGAGGAGCGGAAATATGCGGGGCTTTAGATTTCTTCCGGCATTGGGCGCACTTGCAGTGTGCCTGCTCTCCGCCTGCATCAGGGAGGACGACAGGATAGAGTACGTCTCCAAGTACAAGACGACTCAATATAACATAGCCGTGGTCCTGCCTATGTACGAGAGCGGGGAATATGCGGCGCATCTGGAGACTATCGCCGGCAGCGCCCTCTACAATATGCGCAAGGCGCAGAGGTATCTGTGCGAGAGCGGGGACACTCTCGGAGTGGACCTCAATATAGAATGGTACGACGAGGACGGAGCGGACCTGGACTCCCTTTCCTCCGCGCTCGCCCTCCGCGAAGACCTGCTGCTTGTCGTAGGGCCCCTGCGCAACGGCAATGTGGATGTGATGGCGCGTGCCTGCAAATCCACCCGCAAGCCTATGATCGTGCCCGGAGCAAGCAGCGAGAACATCATCCGCCGCTATGCGGTCACCAAGTCGGGCGACAAGGCCGAGAAGCCTTTCCTCTGGTCGCTCTGCGAGACCGACGTCAGCCAGAGCGAGGTTCTGCTGGCAAAGGCCTGGGAGTCGGGAGCAAAGAGCATCGCCCTGCTCACTCCGGACGATGAATACGGGCAGACATTCTACGAATGGGTACCGTTCCTCGCCACCGAACTGGGGCTGGAGCTCTCTGCGGAGAACATATACCAATATACTGATGACCTCGCGGACCGGGCCGCGGACGCTCTGGAATCCGGTGTGGACTGCCTCATCTGCGCGGTGAACTCGGCGAAGGACGCGCAGTCCGTGCTCGAAGAGCGCGGACGGCTCTCGGGCAAGACCCCGCGCATTCTCTTCTCCAACGGGGCTCTCTCCACCTATCTGCTGCAGATGGGCGACCTTGCCGAGGGTGCGGAGGGCGTGGCCCAATATGCCGACCCCACCACGGGCTTCCAGATAGCCTATGAGGAGAAGTACGGCTACTCTCCCGCCGGAGCCGAGGCCCAGGTTTACGATGCCCTGCTGCTCGCCGGCATCACGGCATTCGTCAAGAACCATCTCGCGAAGGACACAGACCCCAACGAGATAATCCGTCAGATAACCTCCCTCGGGGAGGAAGCGTATCCGATATGGAGCGAACTCGGTATGCGCTCTCTGCTGGCCCTGCTCTCGGGCGGCGGAGACTATGTCAAGCTGGTCGGCGCGAGCGGAGTCCTGCGCTTCGACAGCGAAGCCTGCACGAGCCTCGTGCAGAGCACCTATGTGCACTGGATGGTGTACGAGGGCAAGCTGATCACCCTCGACTATATGAGCAGCGACGGCAGCAAGCGCATCGCCTCCACCCTCGCATCCTGGAATTGGAAAGTCAGGGTGATGGAGGACATCGAGGACGAGGACAGTCCCGTCAGTTACGGAGAGCTTGAAGACAGCCGGGCGATACTCGTGCAGGGGTCGAGCGGCTGGGCCAACTACCGGCATCAGGCAGACGTGCTCAATGTTTACCGTATGCTCAAGCGCAACGGCTGGGACGACGACCACATCATCCTCATCGTCTCCGACGAGCTCGCGGACAACCCGAAGAACGCGTTTCCGGGCGAAGTCCGCTGCTCCACCTACGGAGAGGACCTCTACCGGGGAGCGGTCATCGACTACAGCACCGACACTCTGAGTGTCAGCGATGTATCCGACATACTGCTCGGCAGGAGCAGTGCGCACCTGCCGAGGGTGCTGGACTCTTCGGAGAATACCAATGTGCTGCTCTTCTGGAGCGGCCACGGCTGTTTCGCGAGAGGCAGAACGCCGAACGGTTTCATCTGGCGCGATTCGGAAGGGGTCTTCTCGGACAGCGACTTTCAGGAGGTTCTCAATGAGATGTTCTCCGCCCGGCGCTACCGCAAGATGCTCCTGCTGCTCGAACCCTGCTATTCGCGCAATATGGCGGTACAGGCCGAGGGAATACCCGGAGTCCTCAGCATCGCGAGCGCGGGCGCGGGCGAATCCTCTTTCGCCGACTTCCACTCCTATGAACTCAACCTGTGGATGAGCGACCGCTTCTCGAACAATCTCGTCACCACGCTTTCCGCCAATCCCGGCCAGACCTACAAGGAACTCTACGAATACCTTTATACGCATACTCTCGGATCTCACGTCTATGTGGAGAATTCGTATCTGTTCGGAAATCTCTGCAAGACGAGTCCCGAAGAGTTTTTATTCCAAGCCCCTTGACTTATACGAAAACCAAATTGATTCATAAAAAAAATGAAAATGAAAAAGATTCACTATCTGCTTTTACTCCTGTCCGCAGCGGCAGGAATGGCCGTTTTCTCATCCTGTTCAAAAGACGGCCCGGACACTCCCGAGGAAAAAGAAAATCTGGTCGAAGTGAGCGACATCCAGTACTACACTGCCGACGAGATGGCGGACAAGGTTTTCGGACCCGAGGGATCCAATGCCGACGAGACGATGGCGGAGGCGCGCGAACAGTTCCTCAAGCTCGCCAGGGAAAAGGAAGCCGCACTCCAGGAGGAATATGGCAC
>CAVKLO010000222.1:0-3591 GCA_963656985.1 Bulleidia sp.
ATTGCACCTTTTCCGATAGAGATTCGACTGTCCGGAAGAGGTGCATTGCTTTATTTGCCCTATATTTGTACGAGCGTGTCATCTGCACGCCCGTGGCCTGCGCCGATGAGAAGACTGCTCATAACTCTGGTGTTTTTCCTGCCGTGGCTGAACTTGTCAGCTGCGGAGTCCCTGTCGTACGGTGTAGCGCACGGCCTCAGCAGCCGCAGGGTTTATCAGGTCGAGAGCACTCCGGACGGCTTTCTCTGGATATATTCCTCCGGAGGACTGGACCGTTTCGACGGAAGCTGCTTCCGCCATTATCAGCTGGATGACAGGGCGGTGTCCAGAGATGCCGTGCAGTCCGCCACAAGACTCAGATTGGCCGGGGACGGCCGGCTGTGGGTGGCGTTCCGCAACGGGAAGATGTACAGGTACGACGCCCTTATGGACCGTTTCGACAGGGTGGCGGAATTGCCGGAGGTGAAACTGAACGATGTCTTCTTCTCTGCTGACGGGGGCCTCCTGCTGGCGTCCGGGGACGGTCTTCTCCGTTACCGGGCTGACAGTCTGCAGCATATGGGCTTAGGGGGAGTCGAGGTCAATTCGGTCAGCCGGGGTTCCGGCGGCCGGCTGTGGATAGCGTCGGAGAAAGGACTTTACAGGGCGGATCCCGACGGCTCGGGCGCGGCGCGTTTTGAGGAAATACCCGGGTGGCAGATCCTTTCCGTCCTCGAATACCGGAGGAAGGTGTATATCGGCACTTTCTCCGACGGGGCCTGGGCGTTCGATCCGGAAAGCGGCGCACTGAACCGTCTGGAGGGAATTCCGGCTCTGCCGGTCAGGGTGTTCTGCCCGGGACCGGACGGGAAACTGCTTGCCGGAGTCGACGGAGCCGGCATATTTCTTCTGAATGAAAGCGGCGATGCCGCCGACAGGATATGGGATGACGGAGAACTGTCCGACGACACCATATCCGACATAGACGTGGACGGGTCCGGGCGGATATGGGCGGCGACCACTACTGACGGCATAAATTGCATCCTGCCGGAGCGCAATCCCGTACTCTGGACAAGACACGAGGACGGTCAGCGGCAGTCTCTCTGCCAGAATCACGTGAACGCCATATTCACCGACCGCGACGGTGATTTCTGGTATGGGACGAACAGGGGCGTGAGCCTGCGCGGCAGCGGCGGATGGCGGCACTTCCTCACGGGAGAGGGGAACGTGATACTCGCTCTGGCACAGGACAGGAACGGGGACATCTGGGCGGGCGGCTACGGCTGCGGCGTATATGTCATCGACAAGAAATCGGGTGGGGTGAGACGTGTGGAGGACTGCCCGCTGAAGTATGTCTATTATATTTATTCCGATGACGATACCCTGTGGATAGGGGGACTTGACGGAGACCTGTACTCGTACTCCCTTGCAGACAGACGCTGGAGGGGAATAAAATCCGACTGTGTCGGGGACATCTGGCCTGAAGGGAGCGATGCGCTATGGCTCGCCGGCTGCGCCGGGCTGGGACATCTGGACAAACGGACCGGCAGCCTCGTCTGGCGGCGCGACTTCGGCGAAGTCACCCTCAGGTACTCTGTCAGGGCTCTCTTCGTTTCACGGGACGCCACGCTCTGGCTCGCGACCGACGGCGACGGGCTGATCCACTACGACCCTTCCGATGACTCTACGGAACGCTTCACCACGGCGAACGGCCTGCTGTCGGACTCGGTGATAAGCGTACACGAAGACAGGGACGGCCGCATCTGGCTGACGACGGAGGAGGGACTCTTCTGGCTTGACATCAGGCGTAAGACCATCATAGCGGCGGATGACCTGCTGGGGATATCCGCCGGGATTTTCAACCCTAATTCCGCCTGGCTTTCCGCTGACGGGGCGCTGTCTTTCGGAACATCCGAGGGAGTCCTGACTTTCCACCCTTCTGAGCTGGACTATTTCTCCAATCAGGACAGACGGCTGATATTCACGGATCTGAGCGTAAATTATGACAGGATTGTCCCTGGGGACAGGCTGCTCCCCCGCAGTCTGGACAGCATCGGCGCTCTGGTTCTGCCTTTCGGGTCCAATTCCTTCTCGCTCTCGTTCTCGTCCGTAAAGAGCGGCTCCGATTTCCGGGTCAGATATGAGTATAAGCTCGAGGGGTACGACCTCCGGTGGATTCCGGCCAAGGCCTCCGGCAAGGCAGATTACGTAAAAGTACGTCCCGGACGTTACAGTTTCATCCTGAGGGCGGTGGACAAATATACCGGCGAAACTCTCTCCGAGCGCACGCTTCCTCTCACCGTCCGCCGTCCGGCCGCCCTGCGCTGGCGGGCGTGCCTCGCCTACGCCCTGATGCTCTCGCTGCTGCTGACGATGTACCTCCGATACAGGAGCAGCCGCAGATATGAAGAGAGGGTCCGGGAGAAGATGCGCACATTCGTAAGCGTCGCCCACGACCTCAAGACGCCCGTCTCGCTGATCAAGGCCCCGCTGAGCGACCTCGAGAATATGGATGACCTGCCGGAGGCGGGCCGCCGCGCCGTCGCCACGGCGTCCGCCAATGCGGACAAGCTTATGAGTATGATTTCCCAGCTGCTGGATCTGCGAAAAGCAGGCGATGCGGGCGAAACTCTGGAGCTGACGGTGACTGACATCGGAGCCTATGTGTCCTCCCTTCTGGAAGATTTCCGCTCGGCCGCCGTCCATAAGGGGCTTGAGCTTACTCTGGACGTGTCCTCCGATATGCCCGAGGTCGCCGTGGACTGTAGAAAAATCTCCCTCATAGTGAACAATCTGCTTTCGAATGCCGTCAAATACACGGAAAAGGGCTACATCTCCGTAGAAATATCGCCCTCGTCCGACTGCTGGACGCTGAAGGTGAGCGACAGCGGACGGGGCATTCCGGCGGACGAGATTTCCCGCGTGTTCTCCGACAGTTTCAGAGCTTCGAATGCGGTGGACGTCGAGGGGGTCGGCATAGGCCTTATGATCACCCGTCAGGTGGTCAGGGACCACAGGGCCGACATAACTCTCCGCAGCTCCGAAGGCAAGGGCTCCGTCTTCACCGTGACTTTCCCCTACAGATACAGGGGTGCTGAAATCATAGGAGATTCCGTAATGGAGGGCGTGATGCCCGAAGCCGTGCGGGGCGGATTGTCTGCGGAGCGGGACACTATTCTTGTAGTGGACGACGAGCGTGGGATGACTGACTATCTCTCTTCGGTGCTTTCCGCTGAGTATGACGTGCTTACTGCGGCGGACGGGGGAGCTGCATTGGAATTGGCGCGTCAGCGCAATCCCGACATCGTCATCACCGACCTGGTTATGCCCGTGCTTTCCGGAGAGGACCTCTGCCGGATGCTCAAGTCGTCGGTGGAAACGAGCCACATCCCTGTCATCCTCCTGACCGGAGTCAGCGACAGGCAGAGCATCATTTTCGGACTCGAAGCCGGAGCCGACGACTATATCGTCAAGCCGTTCGACTCTTCCGTGCTGAAGGCGCGCATACGCAATCTGCTCTCCGAGCGGCAGCGTCTTCGCGAGGCCATAATGTCCGCCTCCCTTCCCGCTGAAGCGCCCGTGCCGGACTACGGGAACCGTCTGGACAAGGAA
>CAVKLO010000223.1:0-3582 GCA_963656985.1 Bulleidia sp.
ATATAACACCATTTATGAAGCCCTCTGCAATAAATACGGAAAAGAGAACATCATTCTCGAACAGGGAGTCACCTATGACGAGAACGGCGAGTATGATGCGGAGAACGAACCGCAGATCGGACGTGCCGTCAGCGCGGCCGCCGGGGCTGACGTGATCGTGGCGTGCGTGGGCGAGAACTCCTACTGCGAGACTCCGGGTAACCTCAGCGACCTCCGCCTTTCCGAAAACCAGCGCAATCTGGTCAAGGCGCTCGCGCTGACAGGCAAACCGATCATCCTCATCCTCAACGAGGGCCGTCCGCGCCTTGTCGCGGACATCGAACCTCTGGCCAATGCCGTGGTCGATATTCTCCTGCCGGGAAACTACGGTGCCGACGCCCTTGCAAATCTTCTCTCCGGCGAAGTGAACTTCTCGGCCAAGCTCCCTTACACTTATCCGAAGGAAATAAACTCCCTCCACACCTACGACTACAAGGTCTCCGAGGAAGTGGCCACAATGGCGGGAGCCTATAACTATGATGCGAAGGTCTCGCTCCAGTGGCCTTTCGGCTATGGGCTAAGCTACACCGGCTATGAGTACAGCAATCTGAAAGTCAATAAGCCGAACTTCACCGCCGATGACATTCTGACCGTCACGGTCGATGTGAAGAATACCGGACAGATGGCGGGCAAGGAAATTGTACTGCTCTACTCGAGCGACCCCGTCGCCTCGATGACGCCCGACAACAAGCGGCTTCGTGACTTTACGAAAATAGAGCTGCAGCCCGGCGAATCCCGGACAGTCACCTTTTTGCTTCCCGCCAAGAACCTCGCCTTCGTCGGAGCAGACGGAAGATGGATTCTGGAAGAAGGGGAGTTCATCCTTAAAGTCGAAGGCCTGACGCAGTCTCTGGAATGTACCCGGACCCGAGTGTGGGACAGCCCGAACATATAAACACACAGATATGGAGAGATTATCCAAGAATATTGCCCGTGCCGCGCTGGCGGCCGCGCTGCTCCTGGCGCCCTTTATGGCCGGTGCGACGCATCTTGTGGAACTGAGAGTTATAGACAAGGACTACCTGATGGTGCATTTCCGCGACGGCGAAGTGCGTTACCGTGACGACGGGACAGGGCCGAGCGCCTTTCTCGGGCATTCTTTCGTCGAGGGGGACGATACTCTGAAGCTGTTCGGACAGCGTCTGGACTGCGGAAAAGCCCGCAACGCCGCGCTCTGGAACATCAGTTCTTCCGATGACAGACACTTCGCAGCGCAGCGTCCGACGGAAGTATGGCGCAAGTCGAAACCTATGAACACCGACCACAATCTCGACAGCGAACTGGACCACTGGCTGTTCCTCCGCCTGCCGCAGAGTATGAGGCAGGGATGCACCTACACGGTCACCATACCTGAGGGGACAGGCTCCGACGTGAAGGAGGCGAGCGTTCTTTTCGATATCTGGAACGCCCGTTCCGAGGCTGTCCACGTAAATCTGATAGGCTATCTGCCGGACGAGCCGGTGAAACGCGCAGATCTGTACCAGTGGCTCGGCGACGGAGGACAGCGCGACTATACCGCCTGGGAGGGCCGCAAGGTCTGGCTGTATAATGTGGACAGCGGCAGGAAGCAGAGCGCCGGCAAGGTGAAATACTGGAAAAGCGCGTCGGATTCCGAGTTTGAGGCCGGCGGAAAGAATCTCACGGGTTCAGACGTGTGGAATATCGACTTCAAGGCGACCGCTCCCGGCCGCTACCGCCTCGTGGTGGAGGACGTGGGCTGCAGTATGGACTTCGACATCAGTCCCGACATTTACTATGAGCCTTACCGCTTCTCCGTCCGCGGCTACTACTATATGCGTCTGGGAGAGCCTGTTATGCCCGAAAAAGTGTGGCCTGTGCCGCGCCAGCCGCAGTTCATCCCGGAGACCGATCCGGCGGGTTTTACCATCTACAAGACAGACTTTCAGCCCTGGCATCCCGAGTGGAGGACGCTTCATACCGATGTGTGGGACGAGCCGCACTTCAAGCCCGCCACAGCCTCCGCGTTCTGGGGTCACCGCCTGCCGGGAAATCCTGTAACGCTCGAAGTCAGGGGCGGCCACTCCGACGCCTTCGACTGGGACCGTCACCTCGCCCACGTCAGCAACATCTACGATATGCTGCTGCCTTACCTTCTGAGCGGCGGAGCGCTCAATGACGACAATCTCGGCATCCGCGAGAGCGGCAACGGCATCCCCGACATCATCGACGAGGCGCGCAACGAAGTGGACTTCTTTCTCTCGATACGCGACGGCGAGGCATATTCGCAGGGCGTCACCAACCCGAGCTCCGACTGGACCGTGATGTTCCAGGCCGGCTGCACCACGATGGCGGCCTGGGCCAATGCCGCGAACTGCGCCATATTGGCCGAGGCGTTCAGAGTGCAGGGCTGCGATTCGCTGAGAACTTATTATACCGCCGAGGCCCTCAAGGCTTTCCGCTTCGCCGGCCGTCAGGAGAATCTGCAGCTGGATGACTTTCAGGACATAGGCAGTATGAGTATGCGCGGGCGCGACTTCCGCCAGATGGCCGCCGCTTTCCTGTATAATCTTACCGGTGACGAGCAGTGGGAGCGCATTTTCGCCGAGGAGAGTATGGTCAAGGACGGACGCTCCCCGATCTTCGACAAGGGACGGCAGGGCTTCTGTCAGCTCTGGGCCGCCGCGGCCTATCTGACCTGTCCGCAGCCGAGGCACTTTCCCGAGCTTTACCGGAATATGCTCTCGAGCATAGACGCGCAGTCCGAGGAATACAATGTCAGCCATATTGCGCGGCGTCCGTCGCGCCGCGCGGCGAATGACAGCCGCTGGCAGACCTCCGAGAATCTGCAGATAGTCGTGCTCGCCCACTATATCGCGGAGAACGCGGACCGCCGCCGGCAGCTGCTGGATGCAATGTGCGCCGAGACGGGCTGGGGACTGGGCCGCAACCCGGGGAACATCGTGGAGATGACGGGTCTGGGCGAGCGTCACTTCACTGATGTCTATTCCAACGGCCGCAATGACGGAGCTCCGGGTACGCATCCCGGACAGACGCCTTTCAACGGCACCGAGACCTGGTCGCGGGGCGACGGCGGTGACGCACGTATCCTTACGGGGCGCTGCTATCCTTCCTGGGACAGCTGGCCGCGTCAGGAATCCTATTTCAACCAGCGCTATCTGTGGGTGAACTCCGAGTTCACGCCGCGCGAGACTATGCGCGGCAAGATGGCCCTCTATGGTTATCTGTGCAGCCTCAGCAGGAAGTGATTATGAAACTTAAAATATCTCTGCCCGCAGCAGCCCTCCCGCTGCTGCTTTTTTCGGGCGGCATCGCGAATGCCCAGTATCCGGACAGCAAGTATTATCCGACATTGGACGGAACGTCCGCCACATTCCGGCTGGAGACTCCCTCTTCGGTTCGCAGAGTGCAGCTTTTCGGAGATTTTCTTCCGGGCGTGAACGAGTACAATCTCGGCGGAAGCGTGGAGATGCTCCGGGACTCCGCCGGCGTGTGGACTTACACGGCCGAGGGACTCGCGCCGGACTTCTATACCTATCACTTCGTGGTGGACGGGGTGAGGAC
>CAVKLO010000224.1:0-3580 GCA_963656985.1 Bulleidia sp.
CCCTGATACAGAGCGTTCTGCTGTTCGTAGGTCAACGCGGCGGACTCGGAATTCAGGGTGTCCAGACAGAGCTTCACGGCGGCCTCCTGATCCCCGTAATCCGGGAAACTGATTCTCGCGTCTGCGAAACGCAGCCCGTAGCGCTCCGTGTAATTCTTTATGCTGCACAGCTTTACTATGTCTCCGTTCGCTATGTAGTCCATTCCCTCTATCTTATCGACGAACTGGTAGCAGTTCTTCACTATCATAAGCTTGTCGCCCCTCTCCAGACTTCCTTCCTTGAACTGGACTGCGGCGCGGATGCCCAGATTGTAGCGGATGGCCCTTCTGTTCGAGCGGCAGAGTATGACCGTCTCGTCTTCGCCGTAGCGGGAATATGCGTCCGTAATCTTCTCTATCAGGTCCCCTCCGCTGATTCTTTCCACATCCTCCAGTCCCCGCACGTTCAGCCTGAAGCGGGAAAAGTCCCCGTAGGAGTCTTCCGCAGAAATGAGCTGACGGAGCAGGGTGGCATTGGACAGGATGCCGCTTCCGGCAGCCTGTCGCACTACTGTGTGCAGGGACGCGTAGCGGACGCCTCCGAAGATGTCCATATACTGCGGGGACAGCGCCGGGCTGCATTCCAGGCCGACCGGAGGCAGCTGCGCCGCATCGCCGACCAATATCAGGCGGCAGTCTTCTCCCTCGCGGACGAAGCTCACGAGGTCTTCGAGCAGGTTGCCCGAGCCGAAGACCGCCTGCGAGTTCTGCTGCGGCGTGTCGCTTCCGATGAGAGAGACCTCATCGACGATGAAAAGGGTGGACTTGGCTTTGTTCGGAGCGAGGCTGAACTGCCCGAAGCCGTCCGAGCCGACGCTTTTCTGGCGGTAGATGTGCTTGTGGACAGTAAAGGCGGGGCGGTGCGAATAGAGCGAAAGCACCTTGGCCGCACGCCCGGTGGGAGCGAGCAGCACTGTGCTGAGCTTCAGCTCCGCGAGAGCTTCGATGACTGAGGACAGAGCCGTGGTCTTGCCCGTGCCGGCGTAGCCGTTCACCACCATTATGTCCCCGTCATCGCCCGCAAGAAAACTGCCGACCTCGCGCAGCAGGCTGTCCTGGCACGGTGTCGGCTCATATTCCAGATGCGCGAGAAAATGCCTGTAGAAATGTTCCGCCCGGTCCATAATCATTTCACCTTGCGCGAAAACAGCATCGTGAGGACGGCGAGAATCGGATAGATTTCTATGCGCCCGCAGAACATATCCATAGTGTAGAGGAACTTGGCGGCGTCGGAGATGGAGCCGAACGAACCCATATTGCCCAGAGAACCCAGGGCCGGACCCACGTTGCCCAGACTCATCACGCTGGCGGCGAACGAGTTAAGCGAGTCCACTCCGAGCAACAGACTGATGAACACGGAGAGCGAGATGAGCAGACAGTAGAGCGTCAGATAGAGCATCTGCGCCGAGAGTTCCTCACCTCTGACGATGTGGTCGCCGAGCCTGACCTCGGTCACCGATGAAGGGTGGACCGTGCGGAGCACGCGAAGGCGCACGCTCTTCAGGAAAGTCAGCACGCGGTCAGCCTTGACTCCGCCGGACGTCGAGCCGGCGCAGCCGCACATCAGCCCCGCGAACATCATCACTATTCCGGCCGTCACCGGCCAATCCGCGTTGTCGCTCAGCGAGAATCCCGTGGTCGAAGCGGTGCTTATGATCTGGAAGGTTCCCGTCCACAGCGACTCTCCCCAGGACTGCGTGCAGCCGTCCGCCCGCAGCAGGCAGGTCAGCACCAGAGTGAAAAGCAGCAGGGAGAGCAGGTAGAATTTCAGCACCGGATTCTTCAGCGGCTTGAGCGAGCGGGTGGCGAATACCAGATACAGCATACCGAAGTGCAGGGAAGTCAGCAGCATAAAGAGCATCGACACGGCCTCAATGGGGCGCGAGCCGAAGGAGGCGATGGACTGCGTCCGCGTGCTGAATCCACCCGAGGCGCACACGCTGAAAGCGTGGTTCACGGCTTCGAAGGGCGTCATCCCCGCCGCCCAATATGCGAAGAACGCTGCCGCGTTCAATGTCAGATACACCGCCGCGAACATCCTGACTATCTTGTTCGTACGGGTGGAATAGCCCTCCCGGGAAAGGGAGGAGAGCTCCATATTCGTGAGGCGGAGTCTCACCGGGCTGGAATTCGGAATTATCAGGAGCAGGAACACCACGACTCCGAGACCGCCGATGAAGTGGGTGGAGCTGCGCCAGAAAAGCAGGGAATCGGGCAGCGCCTCCACGTTTTCCAGTATGGTCGCGCCGGTGGTGGTGTAGCCCGACACGCTCTCGAACCAGGCGTTGGCCACGGTGAAAGGGCCTCCCCAGAGGATGTACGGGAGCATTCCGAAGATGAAGGAGAGCAGCCAGGAAAGCACTATGATCATAAAGCCGTCCCTCAGGGTGATGCCGGAGGACCTGCGGACGAAGATGAAGGGGAAGATTCCCACTATGAACGTGATGATGAAAGATATGAGCAGGGCGGTGAGCGCACTGTCGTTTCCGTTCGCCATAGACACGAGGACGGAAAGGAACATAAAGAGGGCGCTCACGAGCAGGGCGAAGCCCACGTTTCTGCTTATTATCTTGATATTCATTTCACTGCCTGTTCTGCTGGGTCAGATTCTGCCGGAGAGCGTTCAGACGTTTGCGCAGCTGCTGGTTCTCGTCCGCCACGTCCGTTATGCCGGAGTTCAGTTCCGAGAGCTGGTCGTCCCCGTCGAACTCCACGCTGTAGCGCTTGCCCATATCCCGGTAGTTCTTCAGACCGCCGAGCATCCTGTATAGCGGCGAGACGTAATAGGCGTTCAGGAAGAAGAAGAGCATCACTATGAGGAGCAGTCCCACTCCCACTGCCACTATGGCCGGTATGATGCTGCGGTAGAATCCGCGTTCGAAGGTGCCGGCGTTCCGGCCCAGGTCCTCATAGATGGCGGCGCTCAGCTCGTCGAGGTCGGAACGGAGCGCGTTATAGACCGGCTGGAGCCGCTCGAAATACCAGGTGCGCGTATCTATGAATTCCGACTGCAGGACGTTTTCGAGTTCCCGGCAGGTGACGGAATAGCGGGCGAACGACTGCATCGCGGTGTCCACGAGGGCCGCCGAGGCGGGGGAGACGAGCGCGAGCTTCAGGGCGGCGCAATTCTCGAGAAAGGCGTTCTCCCTCAGGTCCGGGGTATCGACGAATACATCGTCGCCTATCACCGCCAGGACGTCGAGGTCGTCGTCCGCCGCTATGGAGGAGAGTTCGCGGGCTGTGTTTATGCACTTGACATTGTCGGACATAA
Source organism: Bulleidia sp. (assembly GCA_963656985.1). GTDB lineage: Bacteria > Bacteroidota > Bacteroidia > Bacteroidales > UBA932 > Cryptobacteroides. The sequence continues at coordinate 3,311 of CAVKLO010000224.1, forward strand.
GGCCCGTGACATAGTTGCTCATACGCACGTACATCATCACGGAGATGATGCTCGACAGGAGCAGCATAGCCGCGATGGCGCTCAGGCTGAGGCCCAGCTTGGTTCTGATGCCGAGTTTCTCGGGCAGTATCTTGAAAGTCTTTCCCACCTTTTCAGAAGTGTTTTTCTTTTACGCAGTCTCACCGGTCGCTCCGGCCACTCCGGCCACTCCGGTCGCCGCCGTGCCGCCGTGCCGCCGTGCCGCCGTGCCGCCGTGCCGCCGTGCCGCCG
>CAVKLO010000225.1:0-3543 GCA_963656985.1 Bulleidia sp.
GGTAAGCTTCGGATGGGAGCCGGTCTGCTCCGGCATCGAGACCGAGTCCCGCTCCTGCGCAAGGGCGCGGGGCGCTGAGCAGACGGCCGCCAATGCGAGAAGAAGCGCTGCTTTACTGTACCGCATCGAACCTGGTTTTAAGGAGCTGCGTGGCCTCGGCGACTTTCTCGTGCAGGAGTTCGTCCGTGGTGGCCTCGCAGATGAAGCGCAGGTAAGGCTCGGTGTTCGAAGGACGGATGTTGAACCACCACTGCGGGAACTCTATCCTGTAGCCGTCGAAATCCATAAAGGCTGTCGGCTTCTCTTTCGATGTGAAATGGTCGCGCAGGGCGTCCATTGCGCCTTTCTTGTCCTCAAGCCTGAAGTTTATCTCGCCCGAGTTGCGGTAGCGGGCGATGCCGTCCATCGCTTCACCCAGACTGCTGCCTTCTTTCTTCAGCTGCGCGACTATCCTCAGCACTATCATCGAAGCGAGCAGGCCGCTGTCGGAGTAGAAGAAATCGCGGAAATAATAATGTCCGGCGAGTTCGCCGCCCCAGAGGCCGTCAATCTCGCGCAGTTTCGGGGCCGCGAACGCACGACCGACTTTCCAGGTGTGCAGATCCACGCCGAGCGGACGCAGATATTCTCCCACGGCCTTCGAGGAGCGTATCTCCTGAAGCACGCGCGGAGCTTTCTCGCCCCTCTCGCCCATAAAATACCGGCTCATAAGCGCCACGACCAGATCGGGGGCCACGAAACGGGCCTTCTCATCCACGAACATCACGCGGTCCGCATCGCCGTCATAGATTACGCCCACGTCGGCCCCTGTCGAGCGCACCAGTTCGCGCAGCGGCTCCACATTCTTGGGTACCAGAGGATTAGGCTCGTGGTTCGGGAAGCGGCCGTCCATCTCGTCGAAGATGTACGAAGGCCCCTCCCCGAAAACTTCGCGGGCGAAGAGTGTGGACATTCCGTTCGACAGGTCGAAGGCGATGTTCAGGGAGCTGCAGTCGCCCCGGAATTTCATCATAAAGTCCATATAGTCCTTATGGATGTCCATCGGATGCACCTTTCCCCTGCGCTCTGCGGCGGGAGTGGCCCGTCCGGCGTCGATCCAGTCGCGGATTTTGCCCAGGCCGGCATCCAGACCGACCGGAAGGGCGTTCTCGCGGCTCACCTTCATCCCGTTGTATTCGGCGGGATTATGGGAGGCGGTTATCTGGACGGAAGCCTTGAATCCGTAGTTCGCGGTGCCGAAATAGACCATAGGGGTGCTGCTCAGCCCGATATCATACACGTCGGCCCCCGCATCCGTGATGCCCTCCACGAGAGCGTCGCGGATTTCTTCAGAGGAGACTCTGCAGTCCCTGCCGACCAGAACCTTGTCGGCGGCGAGAAGTTCGGGAATGAAATACCCTATCTTATATGCGACAGTCCTGTCGAAATCGACTCCATAGACTCCGCGGATGTCATAAGCGTGAAATGCTCCCATATCTATTTCAGTTTCGTGTCATAATGAGCGGAGACCTTGCCCCTGGAGATGTTCTGGAGCTTCTTCGCTATGATTTTCTTTCTTATCGGGGCCACCAGGTCCGTGAAGAGCACCCCGTCCAGATGGGACATCTCGTGCTGGACCATACGGCAGGCGAAACGCTCGAAGGTTTCGGTGACTTTCCCGAAATCTTCATTGAAGTACTCCACCGTAATCTTCTCGGGACGGGTCACGGGGCAGTACACGCCCGGAACGCTGAGACAGCCCTCGTCATACTCGCACTTCCCGGCGCTTTCCTCGACTATGACCGGGTTGATCATCGTCCTGCGGAAATCCTTGAGGTAATCGTAAACGTCACCCATCACCGTGCCGTCCACTATGAGCACGCGCAGGCTGACTCCTATCTGAGGTGCCGCGAGTCCGCAGCCGTCGGCTCGCGCCAATGTGTCCTTGAGGTCCGTTATGAGGCCCGTGAGTCCATCCTTGTCGCTGAGGTCGGCCTCGGCGGCCTTGGCCCTGAGCACTTCAGAGCCGTAAACATATATAGGTCTGATCATAATCCTTTCGCTTTGCGGTCCAAAAAGCCCTGCAAAATTATTGCCGCGCTGATTCTGTCCACGGAGCTCTTGTCCCTGCGGTCCTTATACTTCATACCCCCGTCGATCATCGCCCGATGCGCCAGGACGGACGTGAACCTTTCGTCTTCCATATAAACGGGCACTTCCGGGAAAGCCTTCCTGAGACGGGGCAGAAAAGCGTCCACATCCTTCGCGGCTTCGGAGGGGAGCCCGTTCAGATTCTTCGGGTAGCCGATCACTATCCCGGTGATGGTCTCGCGGAGGGCGTAATTTTGCAGATATTCTATTATCTTTGCACTCGGTACGGTGTCAAGGGCGGACGCGAAGATGCCCAGGGGGTCGCTGGCCGCGATTCCCGTGCGTTTTCTTCCGTAGTCTATGCCTATGATTCTGTCCATACAGACCGCAAATTTACACAAATCGGATGGCTCAAGCAAATAAACATCAAAAAGTCAATACCTTCAGACTACAGCTCACGGATGCCGAAACCCACCGCAAAATCTGGGGGACACAGTTCTCCCGGATGGGATTCATCATACTGACCGCCAGTTCTTTGCTGGTCATTTTCGCCATTGTCGCATCCGTCTTCGCCTTCACTCCTCTGAAGACCATACTCCCCGGCTATCCGGATTCGCACACCAAGCGTGCCGCCGTGCAGAACGCCATCAGAATCGACTCTCTCGAAAGTGTCATCTCCCGTTGGGAACTCTACTCCGAGAATCTCGTCAGAGTGGTCGCAGGCGAGGCTCCGGTAAGTCCGGACAGCATCATCCGCATAGCGGACGAGGCCCGCGGGCAAAGGAAGGACGAAAGCTATCTGAGCCGCCGGGATTCGCTGCTGCGTTCAGAGGTGAACGCCCAGGAACAGTTCTCCCTGACCCCGAGCCAGGAGAGACGGCTGCCTATAGAGGGAATGCATTTCTTCACTCCGCTGAAGGGCGTCATTTCCCAGGAGTTCGAATCGGCGGTCCACCCTTACGTGGACATCACGGCTCCGGCCGGCTCAGTGGTGATGTCCATTCTGGACGGCACGGTGGTCTTCGCCGGCTGGAACGACGAGTCGGGCTACACCATCTGCATCCAGCACCAGGACGACATAATCTCTGTTTACAAACATAATCAGAAACTCCTGCGCAAGACGGGCGACCGGCTCACGGCGGGCTCCTCCATCGCTCTTGTGGGTGGCTCGGCCACGGCGGGCGATCACCTGCATTTCGAGCTCTGGTACAAGGGCGAGGCAGTGGATCCCGCCCGTTACATCAGTTTCTGAAGCCTCGCGGCGGACTTGACAGATTTCCCCTATGGATAAAAGAAGAATAGCTATACTGGGATCGACCGGCTCCATCGGAAGACAGACTCTCGATGTGGTGCGCCAGCATCCGGATTTATTTGAAGTGGAACTGCTTACGGCGAACACCAGTTCCGAGACCCTCATCGCCCAGGCCATCGAGTTCGACGTGAATTCCGTGGTGATATGCTCGGAGGACAAGT
>CAVKLO010000226.1:0-3539 GCA_963656985.1 Bulleidia sp.
GGGCCCGTAGTAATACGACGCGTCATAAGTTCCGAGCCGCTGCGAGAGGGCCTTGTCGGTGGTCGCCTGGACATTCCCGTCGAGGTCATAGGAGGTGTACTCCATATACGCGAAATAATGGTCCTCGTCGGTGCCGGCAAGCTCTCCCCCGCCCGGAGTCTCGGATATGATGTATATTCCCGGCTCGACTCTGACCGCTTCAGGGTAATTCGTCACGAGCCAGGCGTCGAAGTATTTGCGGGCCGCATCATTCTTTCCCGTGCCCGCCGTCTTCTCGCAAGCGGAGAAAGCCAGGAGCGCGAAAGCGAGCGCAATGACTGTTTTCTTCATAAAAACCTTCTTTCTTATCAATTCTCTACTGTCTGTATCCATAGATGAAAAGCCAGCGGTGCATTTGCAGGAATCGTGCCCAAGCGCTTCTTGCCCAGACCATACTTTCCGCTGAAAACTATGTAGCATTCCTCTCCGGCCCTGACTCCCTCAAGTCCCTTCTGCAGACCTTCCATCAGAACGCCCTCCGCCATATTCACCCTGACGGGCTGAAATACCGTCGAGTCGCTCACGTCCCAGCCGAGGTCGGGATTGTTCGTGACGAACATATTCGTCTTGTTTATGCTGCCGGAAGTGAAATCGTAGCCGGCATAGAGGAAGGTGACCGAGCCTCTGGAATTCAGGTCCACATCCTTGCCCTCGGTGAGCACCAGACGGACGGAACCTCCGTTATACTCCACTCGGACTGCGGTGGTGTCGGCTAGGCACTTGTTTACGAAGGACTCTATCTTGGTCTCCTGATTCGCGAACATAAGAGCGCGCTCCTCCTTCTTGCACGCCGCGCAGAGCGCGAGCGCCAGCAGACAGAGCGATACCCCGGCGGCAATTCTTCCAGATGCTTTTTTCATAGAAAATCCTTACAGTTCCTTTCGATATATCCTTCGAGTTCATCCCGGGAGGCTATGTCCCGGCCGAGATAGAGCCGACCTCCCGCAGCCCGGTCGTGGCCGCCGCCGTTGAATGCGGCGCGTGCGCAGGCATTTGCGGAAACTCCTTCCTTGGAGCGTATGGAGACTCTGAAGAAGCCGTCGTCCTCGCTCAGCAGCAGACTCATACGCACGCTCCCGACGGCAAGCGGCATATTCACTATACCTTCCGAGTCGCCCTCGCGATAGCCGAAATTTTCCTGCTCCTCGCGGGTAAAAATCATATAGGCGAGCCCGTCCGGGCTGAGCCTGAGCTTTTCGTAGAGCAGATAGCCGATGAGACGCACGCGACTGCTGCCGTACGACTGATAGAGGCGCGAGAGAATATCGTCCCTGTCCACCCCCGCCGCGAGCAGACGCGAAGCCATCTGAAGAGTGGACGGAAAGACGGAGTTCGCGAAATTGTTCGTGTCGGCCGTCATTCCGCACATCAGGGAGCGGGCGCAGCGCGAAGGCAGACGGGCGGCATCGCCGCCAATATCTGGAAGACCCATAAGTATCTGATACAGAAGCTCGGAAGCTGACGAAACCTGCGTCTGCGAGAATACCAGACAGAACTGCTCCGCGGAAGGTCCGGGGTGATGGTCTATCAGGACCTTCCTCCCCCGGGCGGAGGTGAGATGATCCTCCAGAGCGTCAGTCCTGTGGAAGCCCGGCGCGTCCATACAGAAAATCAGGTCGGATTCACTTATCCGCCTCCGCGCCTGCAAGGGCGAGCTGCTGTAGTCCAGCACGCAGAGTCCTTCCGAAAGGAAGTCCAGACAGGACTGGGCGGGATTCGGAAGCACCACGCGGACATCCTTGCCGCGCCGCTCCGCGAGGTAGGACGAGAGAGCGGTACAGCTGCCCACCGCATCCCCGTCCGGACGAGTGTGCGTGACGATGGCGATCCGGGAAGAGTCCCCGATCAGCGTATCCAGACTGAGAATTCCGTCCTGCATAGTGTTCCTGTCGTATTTCCGAGTGCAAATTTAGAAAGAATAATTGCATTTCATAAATGAATTTCATAACTTTGTCGGGATTTGAGATAATAATAAAACTGAAATATAATGAACGGAATTCTTAAAAAATTGCTGACGTGGGCAGTTCTGCCCGTCATTATCGTAGTATTATGCTACACGGTCGTAAGAAGCATTATGGAGCCGGTGGAATTCAACAAGGAGAAGGATTTCCGCGAGAGCATCGCCGTCCAGCGCCTCAAGGACATCCGCACCCTCCAGGTGGCCTACAAGAGCGAGAACGGCCGCTACGCCTCCACCATCGACAGCCTCAAGGACTTCTACAAGCGGGGCGAGATGACGGTTCTGATGCAGATCGGATCTATGGATGACTCCGTAGCGGTAGCACATACCGAGGCGGTTCAGAAAGCTAACCGCAAGCTCACGAACAGGGACCTTTACCAGAGATACCTCGCTGGCGACTCCAAGCTCGTGTTCTCCATCGAGAACAAGATTCCTGTCCGCGACACGCTTTTCAACGGACGCACCGATTTCCGCGTGGACGATCTCGGCACCATTCCTTTCTCCGAGGGCAAGCCTATTATGATGGAGTCCACCATAAAGACCGTATCCGGAGTTCCTGTTCCTCTCTTCGAGGCCAAGATTCCTTACAGATACCTGCTTACCGGTCTTGACGACCAGCTGAGAATAAATCTCGACGCTTCCAGAAAAGACCAGAACAAGTACGAGGGTCTTCAGGTAGGGAGCATCACGGCACCTAACAACAACGCCGGAAACTGGGAGTAAAAAAAACACATACTGTGATGAGCGGATTGCATCGCGGAAAGATATCCATTCAAGTCTGCTTGAGTGGATATTCTTTTAAAGTGGACGGGGAGGACGGAGAGCGTTTCTCCTCAGCCTGGCTGGAACCCGGGACTCTTTTCAGCAGAAGGGAGTTCCGGCGCAGCTATACTGAAGCGGAACTGTCCCTGTTCACGCCCAAGTGCGCTCTGGTTCCCGAGAAGTTTTTCGCGGAGGGATCCGGGCGCGAACTTCTGTCCGCTACGGTCCCGCTCGATGCCGGGGACAGCGTCCGCCATCTTCCAGTCACGCAATACGGAGCCGTCCTGCTCTACTGCACCTACACTTCCCCGGGATGGTGCGACGCCATCCTCTGCACTCTCCGCTGCAGCGCGGGGGAGAGGCCGGAGTTCCTTCCGGAGATGTACTATCTGCTGCGGGACCTTTCCGAGTGCGGAGATTATAATAAGATTCTCGCTTCCTTCGCGGACGGATGGCTGTATCTGGCCATAGCCCAGGGCAGAAATCTTCAGCTGGCGAACGTGTACCGGGCGATGGATTTCACCACGGCGGAGTATTTCATCTTCACGGCGCTCAAATCACTTCAGCTGAATCCGGAGATGTCCACCATCCGCTTCCGCACTCCTCTGGAGGCGGAGCAGGAGATGTCCCTCTACCGCTATTTCCGCTGCGTGGAAAGAATCTGAGTATGCGCATCATCGGAGGCAGACTGAAGGGCAAGGGCATCTATCCGCCCGAAAACTATAAGGCGCGTCCCACCACGGACTTCGCCAAGGAGGGGCTGTTCAATGTTCTGGAT
>CAVKLO010000227.1:0-3530 GCA_963656985.1 Bulleidia sp.
TTCTGGAGGAGAGCCCTTTCTTTACATTCTCTACCGTAACGTTGAAAGTGCCGTAATCCACGTCCACCATCACCGGAGTCAGACCCAGAAGGGCGATGACCTCTGCGGATGCCACGTATGTGAAGGCCGGAACGATGACTTCATCTCCCGGCTTCAGCCCCAGAGCCATCAGAGCTATCTGCAAGGCATCCGTGCCGTTGGCGCAGGTGGTCACGTAGCGTCCGTCCATATATCGGCTAAGATGCTCCGAGAACCGTTTCACTGCGGGGCCGTTGATGAACGCAGTATCATCGATGACAGCCTGTATGCCGGCATCCACCTCATCTTTAATTTTCAGATATTGACCTTTCAGGTCGATCATTTGAATCTTGTCCGCCATAGTCTCTTATTTCAGTATTTTAGTATTTTACATCTTCCCATCCGAACGGATGCTTCGCGAGAGGCAGTTTCGCGAGCGGGTGGTAGTCGCCCACAAGGCCCACGGGCACTGCGTTCCTTATGTCGTGGACTATCCGGATGCACGGGAGCGCCTCGCTGATCCGGAATCCCTCGCCCCCGAGGATCTTCTGATAGCTTCTCGTGTGGAGTTCCGTGAACCCGGCGCTGAACTCGAACTCGTCCCCGTCGATGCTGAGCGTCCTGTAGGTCTTCTTCTCGCCCTGCACGGCGTCCGGAGGCAGACAGTCCGGATTTATGCTCAGGAAATAGCGTACCCTCGCCTTCTTGAGGCCGAGATATCCGGCCACCCTGTCGAAACTCATCACGTGCACGATGTTCTCCTGTACCGGGCCGAATATCCACTGGAGCATATCGTAGAAATGCACGCCGATGTTCGTAGCGATGCCCCCGCTCTTGTGGTTGTTCCCCTTCCAGGAGGAGTAATACCATTTCCCACGCGAGGTGATGTAGGTAAGGTCAATGTTATAGACTTTGTCTTCCGGGCCTTCGTCCACCTTCTTCTTCAGGGCGGCGATGCTGTCGTGCAGACGAAGCTGGAGGATGTTGTAGGCCTTGTGCCCGGTCTCCTTCTCCACCTCCATCAGTTTCTCGAGGTTCCACGGGTTCAGCACCACGGGCTTCTCGCAGATCACATCCGCGCCGAGGCGCAGCCCGTAACGGATGAAGGCGTCGTGGGTGTAGTTCGGGGTGCAGATGGACAGCCAGTCGATATGGTCCTCCGTACCCTTCACCCCGCTACAGTAGCGGTCGAACTGCTCCTGCTCCGTGAAGAATGAACACTCCGGGAACGAGGCATCAAGCCTCCCCACACTGTCGAAACGGTCATACGCCGCCACCAGCCTGTTCCCGGTGTCGGCAATGGCCCTGATGTGCCGCGGGGCGATATACCCCGCCGCACCGATCAACGCAAAATTTGGCATAATTCTGTGATAATGTATAGACTTATCCGTACCGGATATCTGACGTTGTCAGCCTTTGTGGTTTCCGGCTTTTACAAGAACTCGTTTTATGACATTCTTGCTTTTCTGCAGAAGCAGTTCCTTCAGCCATAAGCCATAGGACTCGTTCCATCTTTGCGGATGAGTCGTTATCATCACGTGAGGAGGAATCCTGCCCTGTCCTATGCCGTTGAGGATGTCATCGGTGGAATGAAAGACCAGACCTTCCCTGTTCCAGGCTTCCTGATGGTTGTCTATCCTGTCCCGGACGCTGACCTTGAAGCCATCCCACTGACGCCCCGTATCTGTCAAGTAAAACACATCGGAAAAATCCACGTCGAAATATGGCTCTCCGATAATGTTCAGATCCCGATACGACTTTCCCTCCCCCCAGAGCAATTTACTGTCATATGGAGACTTAGGACTGCCGTGCATACATATCGTCTGCACAGGGACCAACTTTCTTAATTTCTCGAGATTTTTCTTGAAATCATTGAACGCCGCCTCCATATCACCTTTACAGGTCGTCAGCGATTCGTAATGATACCCGACCTCGTGGCCGAGCGAATGAACAGTCTTTATCACCTCCTCGTTCCAGCTCTCCGGTACTGCCCTGAAATAGTACGATGCCTTCATACCGTTTTCGTACTCGATTTTGGAGACGGCCAGCGAGTGATACGGCAGCAAATCCACATCGTGACGAAGGATGACGAACTTTTCTGGACGGATACCTTGCATATATTCGGAAAAGGTAATCGACCGATAACCATATCCTTTCAGTGCGGAAATCAGTTCCCGATATTTCTTTCTCGTGAAGTCCATTTATCTGAAACGATATTGATAGTCAGGGTTCTCACGCATTATCCTCCCGCTTTCCGGATAGTTCTCGATGAACCACGTGAAAAAGGCGGAGACATCGATTTTGTCGCTAAGCAGCCTTTGCCGCTTCATTGACCATTCCTCCTTTAATGAGGAATTCTCAAGCATTTCTTTCAGCTTGGCTATGAGATTCTCAAACCGATCCGGGGTATAGGCATAAGTGAGGCCGTATTTGTCTTCTTCCTCTTTCAGATAAGATATTCTCCCACAAAACGTATTGCAGCGCAAGGCGGGCACGCCAAGGACGGCAGCTTCGGATGTCATAGTCTGGCTATCACCGATGTACAGCGAAGCATAGGCCAAAACAGAATGCATATCTTCTGCCGGGACTGCCAGGCGGTACGGTTCCAGCTCGGGTTCCAACTGACGCTCCGCAGTGATGATTACCCGACCATACTCTTTGAGAATATTGACGAGTGTCATTTTCTGCTCAAATGAGAGTCCTTTGTTGCCGATGTCGTGATGCCCCTTCAAGGCGACGAACCTCAACACGAAAAACTTCTCCTCATTTCTGATGCCAAGCCGATCCAGAACCGACCTGTCCGGAAAAAAAACATTGGGATGCAGGTAAGCCAGTTCGTGATAACCTGCATAAAACACCGCTTTCCCAGTTTTTCTATGCCCGGTCAGAACCGATGGCGAGAGCACCACATCCGAGAAAGGGTGACAATACTTTACGACAAACGGTTCCACCTCATCATCGTCATCGTCGAACACGAAAGACTTCATTCTCGTCAAGCGTGACACGTGCGAGAGGGCAATACCTGAACTCAGGCCGATGTCAATCTTATGCTTGATTACAAACCGAAGCAGTTTCACATCCTGTTTAATTACTGTCCAAGCTTTCCCAATTATGGAATCACTCTTTTTTCCAAGATCATAATAGGGCATCCCATAAGTATCCATAAGTCGCTTGGCCACAGGTATATCCCTGACCGAAAAGAACACGGTGTGGCCGTCTTTCTCCAGATTCCTTGCCACATTCTTCAGCAAATGGACGTGCCCGGGATGTCCGATATCTACAAGTATTCTCATCTCTATAGTTTATTTGTCATCTTTTTACAATAACGGTATATTGCATAGCCTAACCTCCCAATACGCATTTTCAAGGGCTTATGAACCTTCTCCCACCTGCCGTGGTCGATAAGTTCTCCCCCTATTTGAGATTTGAAACATCTCACTCCATAAGCTTTATTGGGGCTGCCGGCACCGCCATAGTCGAACACTTCATAACCATTTGCACTGGCCCAACGG
>CAVKLO010000228.1:0-3499 GCA_963656985.1 Bulleidia sp.
ACCTCCCTATCCTCTGCAACCAGTGGTGCAACGTGGTGCGCTGGGAGATGCGCACGCGCCTGTTCCTGCGTACGGCGGAATTCCTCTGGCAGGAGGGACATACGGCCCACGCCACGGCCGAGGAGGCTCAGGAAAGGACCCGGCAGATGGTGGACATCTACGCCAGATTCGCCCGCGAGGTGATGGCCCTGCCGGTGGTGGTGGGTCACAAGAGTCCCAACGAGCGTTTCGCGGGGGCGCTCGACACCCTCACCATCGAGGCTATGATGCAGGACGGAAAGGCGCTCCAGGCGGGTACTTCCCATTTCCTCGGACAGAATTTCGCCAAGTCATTCGACGTGCAGTTCACGGACAAGGACGGCAGCCGGCAGTATGTATGGGCCACATCCTGGGGTCTGAGCACCCGTATGATGGGCGCGCTCATAATGGCTCACGGAGATGACGCAGGACTTGTGCTTCCGCCGGACCTCGCCCCTATCCGGGTGGTTATGGTACCTATCTACAAGACCGAGGAGGAGCACAGCGCCATCCTGGACAAGATGTACGAGCTGAAGAAAGCTCTGGAGGCGCTCGGACACAGTGTCAAGGTGGATGACCGCGACACGCTGCGCCCGGGCTTCAAATTCGCCGAATGGGAGCTCAAGGGCGTGCCTGTCCGCATCGCTATGGGTCCGCGCGACCTGCAGAACGGCACCGCTGAAGTTTCCCGCAGGGACACGCTCACCAAGGAGACCGTCGGCATCGACGGACTCGACAGGTATGTGGACGCTCTTATGGGAGCCATCCGCAAGAACATCTACGACAAGGCCGACGCGTTCCGCGAGGCCAATGTCCGCAAATGCGACGACTGGAACGAGTTCAAGGAGAAAATAAAGGAAGGCGGCTTCCTTCTCTGCCACTGGGACGGCACCCCTGAGACCGAGCAGGCCATCAAGGACGAGACGAAGGCGACCATCCGCTGCATTCCGATCGACAGTTTCGTCTGCGAGGAGGAGGGCAAGTGCATCTACAGCGGGAAGCCTTCGCACAGAAGAGTCATCTTCGCCATTTCCTATTAGCGGGGCTATGCGCAATCGGATATTGACATTTCTCGGCATCGCCGGAATACTCGCCTGCGGCAGCACCGCGTGGGCGCAGGATGTGCAGCAGACCGTGACCGAAGCGGCTATGGCGATAGCTTCCGCCGAAGAGAAGGAGGAAGTCCGGACCAAGCCGAACTACTGGAAACAGAGTGTAGGCGTGGACTTGGGATTCAACCATACGGGCCTCTGGAACTGGGCGGCAGGCGGCTATAATTCGGTGACTTTCACCAGCGGAATCGACGCCAAGGCTGACTATTCGAAAGATATGATGACCTGGGCGAACCGTCTCCAGATGAACTACGGCTTCCTCTGGGCTGCCGATAAGAAAGACCTTCTGCAGAAAAGCACTGACCGTTTCTACCTCGAAAGCAAGTGGGCGTACAAGACCGGAGCCAAATCGCATTTCAGCTATTCCGCGTCCTTCAATTTCCGCTCGCAGTTCAGCAACGGCTACAGCAAATACACCCAGGACGAGAACGGCAAATGGACCGGCGTGCTCAAATCGGGCTGCCTTTCTCCGGCCTACACCGACATCGCCCTCGGTATCGACTGGATACCGAACAACTGGCTTTCCATTAATCTCGCCCCCTTCACCGGAGGTTTTACCATCGTCACGAATCCCGAGCTGCGCAAATCCTACGGTATGCTCCTGCGCGAGACGGGACTTGACGCCGAGGTCGGCGGCAATTACCGCAACGCCCGCTTCCAGTTCGGTGCGCAGCTGAAAACGGATGCCAAGATGGTGATAAACGACGTGTTCAAATACGAGACCCAGCTCGTGCTCTTCACCGACTATCTGGGCCGTCCGTTCAAGGAGTACCGCGTGAACTGGGACAACAAGATCAGCTGGCAGCTTTCGAAACTGCTCAAACTGGGCCTGAGCACCTGGCTGATCTACGATCCTAACGTGATGATAAAGAACGATAAGGATATCGACCGCTACCCTGACGGCAAGCAGAGGGTGCAGTTCAAGGAGTTCACTTCCCTGAGCTTCACCTACACTTTCCAGCCGCGACGCCAGAAATAGTCTCTATGCTGCGGGAATTCACGGACAGGTGGGCCGCTCTGGCGCCCGAAGGGAAGAGAGTCCTGCTCGCCGTGAGCGGAGGAGTCGACTCGATGTGTCTTCTGCAGCTCTGCATCGATGCGGGACTGAAAGACCGCATCACCGCCGTCCACTGCAATTTCCATCTGCGCGGCTCCGAAAGTGATGGCGACCGGGAGTTCGTCAGGTCTTTCTGCGAACGCGGGGGCGTACAGCTCCGCCATCGTGACTTCGACACCCTCGGCTTCTCGGCGTCCCGTCATATAAGCATCGAGATGGCCGCCCGCGAGCTTCGATACAGCTTTTTCGCGGAGCTGTGCCGCGAGGAAGGCTTCTGGGCCACTGCCGTGGCACATAATGCCAATGACAATGCGGAAACCCTGATACTCAACCTCCTGCGCGGCACGGGGCTGAAAGGTGTATGCGGTATGGCGGAAGAGACCGAGGTGCTGGGCGGAAAGGTCATACGGCCATTGCTCGGCTTCAGCCGGGCGCAGATAGAAGAATATGCTCTCGGGCGCGGCATCGTCTGGAGGGAGGACAGTACGAACAGCGACTGCTCCTACAGCCGGAACAGGGTCCGGGGCCGCATTTTCCCGGAGATGGCGCGGATCAACCCTTCATTTCTCGCTACACTGCGGGCTGATATGCGGCACTTCGCGCAGGCTGCAGCAGCTGCGGACGAGTATTGGGCGGAAGCCCGCAAAAGAATAGAGATCGCGCCGGGGCAGGTCTGCATCGAAGCTCTACGCGGGGAAAAGCTGCGGGAGTATCTGCTCTGGAGATTCGTGGAGCCGGCAGGGCTGAGTGAGGATGCGCTCGCCTCGCTCTCGCGTCTGCTTTTCGATGAGGCCGAGGGCAAAACGCTGAGCGGCAAGGTATTCCACGGTAGCCGGGGATGCATTGAGACCGCTCCCGGCAGGTTGCTTATGCTGTGTGGGGCTTCTGCGTGCGGAACTGCCGCTCCCGAGCTGACGGTTTCCGAGCTGACCGTGAATACGCCCGGCGTGTACGTGATGCTCGGGCGGCGGCTCGAAATCCGGGTGGAAGATTATGCTGTGGGGATGGAACGCGCCGCGAAGGGTCAGATGGTCGTGGATGCGGCGAAGCTGAAGTTTCCTCTACGGCTCCGGGGCTGGCGCAGCGGTGACTGGATGCGACCGTTCGGTATGGGCGGACGCAGGAAAAAGCTCAGCGACATTTTCACACAGCTCGGTTATTCCGCTTCGCAGAAAGCGGGAGCGATAGCGGTGGAGCTGGAAGGAAGTCACGTCGCCCTCGTAACGGGCTACCGCATCGACGACGCTCTCCGGGTGGATGCCGCCACGGAGAAAGTTATCGTTTTCAAGCCGGAGGAAGAGTAGAGCGGCGG
>CAVKLO010000229.1:0-3496 GCA_963656985.1 Bulleidia sp.
GCCACAGGCATATTCGAAGTGTTGCAGATGATGGTGGTACGCTCCATCAGATGCCGTCCCGTGTAAGGGTCGATGAGCTCCGGGAACTCGGTGAAGATCTCCACCACCTCGTTCGCGCGCTCGCCGCAGGCGGCCATCACGATGACATCGGCCTCGCCCTGCTTGGCTATGGCGTGCTGGAGCACGGTCTTGCCGCAGCCGAAAGGACCCGGAATGAAGCCCGTACCGCCTTCGGCGATAGGGTTGAAACTGTCTATGACGCGGATTCCGGTCTCCATAATCTTCTGCGGACGCGGTTTCTCGCGATAGCCCCTGACGGCGACCTTCACCGGCCATTTCTGGGTCATAGTCACCTCGTGCTTCTCGCCGTCCTCGTCTTCGAGCACGGCTATCACGGTATCCACATTATAGCTGCCCGCCTCGGCGATGGAAACCACGGTGTATTCGCCCCCGAAGGCGAACGGAACCATAATCTTATGAGGCAGCCAGCCTTCCTTCACCTCGCCGAGCCAGTCGGCGGCGACCACCCTCTCGCCCTTAGCGGCGAGCGGAGTGAAATCCCAGAGCTTCTTCCTGTCCAGAGGGTCGGTGTACTCACCTCTCTTGAGAAAAACGCCTTGCATAGCGGCGAGGTCGTTCTGCAGGCCGTCATAGACGCTGGAGAGCAGGCCCGGACCGAGCGTGGCCTCGAGCATTCTGCCTTCGAACTCGACAGGGTCTCCGCATTTCAGACGGCGTGTGCTTTCAAACACCTGGACAGAAGCCTCGGGGCCGCTGACCTTGATCACTTCGGCGAGAATCTTCGTGCCTTCCAGATCGATGTAGCAGAGTTCGTTCTCGGCCACAGGTCCTTCAGTGCGCACCGTCACAAGGTTGGAAACGACACCCGTTACCTTTCCTTTTGTCTTCATATAAATTTACTGTTTATTCGAATTTAACTCCTTGGAATGTACCTCTGATCTCATCCACGAGCTTGCGGAACATCTCGCGTCCGGTCTGCTCGTCGAGCTTGAGCCAGCGGTCGACGATGCGCAGCTTCACTATGAACGCGAGAATGCGGTCCATCGTGAAGAGTTCCTTCAGGGTCAGCGTCTCCACCTTCTCCCAGATGCAGTCGTCGATCTTCTTCTCCCGCTGTATGAGGTCGTCCGCCTCGAAGACGGCGTCCATCTCGGGGTCAGTCTCGGGAAGCTCCGCGTCTTCGCTCAGGTCCATAAGCACTATGTCCTGCATAGGGTCGCGTCCGAGGGCGCGGTTTATATAGCGCACCTTGGCGTTACGCAGCGTCAGGTCGAAGGCGAAGTACTCCCGGATGAATCTGTCGGAGTGCGACAGGGCCTTGAGATAGAAGTCGCGCCCGAGAGTGTCCCGGTAGCCTTCCAGCAGAAAATCTATCAGAGCGTTGTCCTTTTTCGAGCACTGGCTTCTTATTTCGGCGACGGTTTCTTCCGCGTCCAGAGCGTCGCCGCGCATCCCGGGAGAGAGCAGAGGGAGTCCGGCGATGATGTACTCGTAGTTCTTCATACTAGCCGAAGAGCAGCTTTCTTGTGGCGGGGCGCATATATTCACCTATCAGGGACTTGAAGGTCTCGTCGGTGAGGCTGATGTAATAGCCGCCGTCCTTCGGGCCGATGGTCAGGCCGCCGGAAATCTTCTTCGAGAATTTCACTTCCACTCCTCCCTTCAGAGTCTTGGCGAGTTCGTTCTTCACGAATGGCTCCAGCTTGTCCTGCAGAGCCGCCGGCAGGACGAGAGAAAGGTCACAGGCGTGCTCCGCGCTGAATTTCTCCGCGACCGTCCGGATGATTTCCTTTAGGAAGTCGGCTGAGCCGAGAGCGTCACTCACCTGCTTGCCGCAGACGGAATTCAGCAGAAGCTCTTCAATCTCGTTCCTGCCGGTCTGCAGTGCCTGCAGCGAAGCCTTGCGCACGTCCGAGGCAGTCCTTTCCGCCAGATCGGCAGCGTCCTTCTCCGCTTTCGCGACTATCTCCGCGGCCTGCGCTCGCGCTGCGGCCAATGTTTCTTCAGCCTGTTTCTCAGCCTGACGGAGGAGCTTTTCGCCCTCTTCCTTACCTCTGGACAGTCCTTCACTGTAGAGCCTGTCCGTAAGTTCCTGTAGTTTGCTCATATACTTAAGTAGCCTGCTTAAAGTTTATCGATAAGTATGTGGTGGACGCTCACGCGTCAAATCGTGCAAAGTTATCAATATTTACTTATAAAGCTACTTTTATCCCCGAGAAAAAACATTCTTAGCCGCCATTCTCCCCGAGAAGAAGCATTTCTGCGGAAGGCGAGATTGGCCGCTTCGCGAAGCGGCCGATACGGAAAAACTCAATCCACATTCCTGCGCACGCGGTCGAGGAACGCCCGCATCTGCGCACCGTCGCGCCTCTCCACTATGCCCTTCAGGATGTCGAGTTCGGAGATAATCTTCTCGAGCTGTGGGACAGAGTGGGGATTGAAGAGGATCTCGCTCAGCAGGTAGTCGTCTTCGCCCAGCAGGCCGCGAGCGATGGACAGGTGCCGTTTGAAAGTCGTGCCGGGCACGTCCTGATGCTTCATTATCGCGCCGAACACCAGGGTCGAGGCGAAGGGGATGGTCAGCGAGTAGGCTACCACTTCGTCGTGCCCCGCGAAAGTATATTCGCGCACGTTGAGTTTCAGCGAGGCGAAGAGTTCGCGGAAGAAGTCCAGTCCCTCGGGGTCTGAGCCGCGCACAGGCTCCGCCGCAGGCTCGTTTATGATGATGGCGTTCTCGCTCTGGAGATTTCCCAGATTCGCGAAGGTCGGGCCGAACATAGGATGCACGCTCACGTAACGCATATGCGTACCCTCGTAGAACTCCTTCAGTCCGGTCTTGACCGAAGCGATGTCGGAAATGATGCAGGAGGGCTCCAGATGCGGCAGCAGTGCCTCGAAAGCGCTGATGGTGCAGCTCAGCGTCACGCAGTTTATCACAAGCTCCGGGCGGAACTCCTTCACCTCCTCCATAGAAGTGAAGCGATAGACGTTATAGACGAAGCGCAGCCTCGCCGCGTCGCTTTCCATAACGGCCACCTCGTGGCCGAAGCTCAGCAAATCGGAAAAGAAGCTCCCCATCTTGCCCGCACCGAGTATCAGGATTCTCATTTCTCCATCAGTTTCATCTGCACGCGCACGGACTCCTCGTGGATGCAGGTCATTATCTTGTTTACGAATTCCCCGTCCAGGTCCAGACTTTCGCCCATCTCGCGGCGGCTGCCCAGAATCTCGTCATAACGCCTGTCCTGCAGGACCGGCATATTATGCTCCTTCTTGTAGGTTCCGATCTCGCGCGAAACGCCCATCCGCTTGGCGAGCAGCTGCAGCAGCTGAGTGTCCAGCGAATCGATTTCCTTACGCAGCACGGAGATATTCTCCGTGGTCTGCACATTGTCTCTGATTACCAGCATATCAAGTGTATAGTCAAGTACTTCCGGGGTGAGCTGCTGCGCGGCGTCGCTCAGGGCGCTGTCGG
>CAVKLO010000230.1:0-3487 GCA_963656985.1 Bulleidia sp.
CCGCTGAAGGATGGCAGTCACGGGATTGGCAGGCTGAGCCTGCCGCTGAAAAAAATAGGAAAGGAATGAAAGAGAATGTTGTGATAATCGGTGGAGGCATCGCGGGGATGGAGGCGGCGAAACAGCTGCTTGCCCTAGGCTATTGTCCGATTCTTGTCGAGAAAGAGGCGCAGCTCGGCGGCCACGTCGCGCAGTGGAACAGGCTTTTCCCGGATATGACTCCGGCCTCGGAAGTCGTGGACGGCATCCGCGAGGGTCTGGGCGGAGCGAACATTTTCCTGGACACGGAAATTTCGTTCATAAACAAGCTAAAGGACGGCTACAGCGTGATGCTCTCGAACGGCGTGAACGTGGTCTGCCGGGCGGTGCTGCTCGCGACCGGCTTCCATCTTTTCGACGCCCGCAAGAAGGAGGAGTACGGCTACGGCATATACAATCAGGTCATCACGAACCGCGACCTGGAACATTGGTTCAACGGCGCTCCGGACGAGCGGATCGGCGGGCGCGACCTGTCCAAGGTCGGATTCGTGCACTGTGTGGGTTCGCGGGACGTCAAAGCGGGCAACGCCCAATGTTCGAAAGTGTGCTGCATCACCGCCATCAAGCAGGCGATCGAGTTCAAGGAGAAGTTTCCGGAGGCGGAAATCTACTGTTTCTATATGGACCTGCGTCTTTTCGGAAAGAAATACGAGGACTTCTATATCCGGGCCCAGAGGGATTACGGCATCCATTTCCTGCGCGGAAGAGTGTCGGAGGTCAGCGAAGACATTTCCGGCTGCGTCTGCGTCAAGGCGGAGGACACGCTTTCGGGCAAGCCGGTGAAGATTACGCTCGACCTGCTGGTGCTTATGGCGGGTATGGTGAGCAATCCCGGGGTGGGACAGATCGCGTCCACGATTTCTCTCGGCACGGACAGCGACGGCTTCCTGAAGAGCCGCGACAATATCTACGGCATCATAGAGAGCGAGCGGCGCGGCATTTTCTACGCCGGAGCCTGCACGGGGACCAAGACGGTGCCGGAGACGTTGGCGGAAGCCCGCTCCGCCGCCCTGGCCATACATAACTACTTAAGTTCCTCCGGCTTATGATGGATTTCGGTTTCTCTCTTTCACCCTCATCAACGATAAATCTGGACAAGGCCGACCTGAGCCTGCTGCGTAAAGTGCGCGCTCTCGAGCCTGATGTGGACATCTGTATGGCCTGCGGGAGCTGCACGGCTTCCTGCACTGCGGGGCCTTTCACGGGGATGAGCGTCCGCAAGGTCATAAACGACCTGCAGCGCGGGCGCGGGACGGAAATCGGGAAGATGGTTTCGGGCTGTATGCTCTGCGGGAAATGCACGATGGTCTGCCCGCGAGGGATAAACACCAGACATCTGATACTCTCCCTGTGGAGGGTTTACGATAAGGAGGCTGAGAAATGATAGAGCGTTTCGCATCGGGCTTCCATCCTTTCGTGCTGCCGTTTATGTTCGGTATGGTATTCGTGCTCGGATACTGCCTCTACGGCCTCGTGCACATATATCTGCAGCTGGAGCGCAGGGAGAGACGGCAGTTCCTGCTGTCGCTCATCACTCCCGCGACCGTCTGGAAGAATATCCGGGACATCTTTCTCAACTGCCTGATTCACGTAAAGTTATGGCAGAGGAATAAGGTTCTGGGCTATATGCATTCGAGCATCGCCTTCGGCTGGTTTATGCTGATAGTGCTGGGACATATCGAGTGCTGGGTCTATATGCCGCACAGGGTGAAGCTCTTCTACTACCCTATCTTCTTCAATTATTTCGTCTCCGAGAACGAGGCCACGGTGGGCGGGGCCATCTTCTTCTTTCTGATGGACTTCTTCCTTCTGGTGGTGCTGAGCGGTATAGCCCTGGCCATCATAAAGAGGGTGCGTTCGCAGATTTTCGGAATGAGGCGCACCACGAGGCCGTCGTTCCCGGACCGGATCGGACTCTATTCGCTCTGGCTGATATTTCCTCTGCGCCTGCTCGCCGAGGCGTTCACTGCCGACATAAGCGGCGGAAGCTTTCTGACGGTCCCGATGAACCATCTCTTCGGGAGATTTCTGGGGGACTCGATGCATCTGCTGCCGACCTGGTGGGCATATTCCATCTGTCTGGGCATATTTATGACGGTGCTCCCGTTCACCCGCTATATGCATATCCCGACGGAGATGCTGCTGATTCCTATGCGCAACGCGGGTCTTAGGATCATCCACGCCCGGAGGGGTTTCGCCAAGGCTCAGGTCTGGTCCTGCCCGAACTGCGGCGTCTGCATAGACGCGTGTCCGATGAACGTGAAGAAGGCGAACATCAAGGATGCCACGGTGTATCTGAACCGTCAGATCCGCCGGGGAAACGAGAAGCGCATCGAGGAGATAAGCGACAAGTGCCTGCTCTGCGGAAAGTGTACGGAGCTGTGTCAGGTAGGCGTGGACGGGCCGGCTCTCCGTATGGCGCAGAGGGCTATGCGCGATTACGCCTATGTGCCCGACTATAAGAATGTGACGGCGGCCGGGGTGATTCCGGAGTCGGGTTCGACCGGTGGGGGCGTGCTTTATTTCGCGGGCTGTATGACGGCCCTCACCCCCGCCATAAGCCGGGCTACAGAGTCGCTTCTGAAGAAGGCGGGCGTGACCTATGAGTTTATGGACCGCGAGGGAGGACTGTGCTGCGGCCGGCCGCTGCTGACGGCGGGACGTTATGACCAGGCCCGCGAAATCATAAAGAAGAACCGTGCCCTGATTATGTCTTCAGGGGCGGACACTCTGCTGCTTTCCTGTCCGATATGCTACAGGATTTTCGCGGAGCATTACAGGCTGACGGGAATCCGTGTGGTTCATCACAGCGTTTATTTCCAGGAACTTATCGCTGCAGGAAAGCTGAAGATATCCCGAAGCGGAGAGCGGCTGGTGTTCCACGATCCGTGCGAGCTGGGACGCGGATGCGGCATCTATGAGCAGCCGCGCGAAGCCCTGTCATCCGTAGGGACGGTGGTGGAAGCAGCCGAATCCCGGGGAAAGAGCATCTGCTGCGGCGGGTCACTGGGCTCGCTGACCCTCTCTTTCGCCCAGAGGGAGCCCATCACCAAGGCCTCCCTCGAGAACCTCTGCGCCGGCTCCCCCGACCGCATAGTCACCGCCTGCCCTCTCTGCCGCTCCACCTTCGCCCGCTACTCCGACCGCCCTGTCGAAGACATCGCAGAAGTGCTGGACAGCGCCCCCTGATCGGACCTTCTCCAGAGGCTTTCTTCCGAGCGTTACTGAGGCCAGGTGCAGTGAAGGCCACGTTTTGGGGCAAAAACGTGGCCATCAATGTACTTTTATACATCGAAGGGTCGATATTTAACGTTTTAGTGTGGCCGTCGTTGCACTGTGAGATAAAGATATTGAGAGAGGAGAAGGAGAAGGAGAAGGAGAAGGAGAAGGAGAAGGAGAAGGAGAAGGAGAAGGAGAAGGAGAAGGAGAAGGAGAAGGAGAAGGAGAA
>CAVKLO010000231.1:0-3473 GCA_963656985.1 Bulleidia sp.
GCATATAGCCCCGTCGCGGATTCCGCCACGTCAGGAACTCACTTTGTGATATTCGCAAAAAAACGGAAAAAGGACTCAAAGACTGCTGATATTTCTGGTTCTGAACGATTCGCGGGCCTTGCGGACATAGAGCTTCACCACATCTTCCGGCAAGGGTTTACCTTTTCCGCCGAAGCCGCCCACAAAGCAGCGCGTCTTCCCCGGATCGGTCGCCAATGCCGTCGCCAGCAGCCAGGCGACACCCATCTTGACGTAGTAGGGCTTGACTTTCGTCTCCGTATAGGCACTGGCTATACTTTCGTAGCGGATGTCTGCAATCTCCCGGAACGTCCTGTCCATATGCCCCACGTCGAGAAACCTGGTCATCGCCATTATCAGGGCAAACCTCACCTCGAACTCTCTGCCGCTGCCGAAATAGGGGGATATGAACCCCCATAGAGTCCCGCTGTCCATTTTCCATTTGGCGTTGCAGCAGAACGTGTCGCATTCCGCCCAATTGGAGATGTATGGAATGAAGACCGACACCTGTCTGAATATTTCTTCGGGAGAACCTTTGAGAGAGCCGAGCAGAAGCCCCCACAGGATTTTTTCCTCGTAGCAGAGTCTGTCCGCCGCATCCGGCCTGAGGGATGTCGATGCCTGCCGTGCAAAAGAATCAAGCGTCGCCTCCGCTTTGCCGTCTTTGCGCAGAATTCTGGCCAATGTTTTAAGTTCCGGGATATGTACGCCGAGAATCCTTGTGCCGGGCAAGGCATTGATTATCCTTATGTGCCCGCTGCGGTATCTGTCTTCGCTCAGAAATCGGGGACAGACAAGCTCCTGAAGCTTGTTTTTCAGCGGGTTGGACTTTTGATACGCGATGCGCGGGGAGCCATCTGCAAGATGGATGACCCCGCATCGCCCGAACCCCTCCTTCTCAAGTAGCCTCTGCATAGGAATGTTGTCGCGGTGGGTGTCGGCACGGAGGTTCTCTATCAGGCTGTAACAGAATTCTACGCAGCAGTGGCCGACTCCTCCGATGCTGCCGTCTGAAGCGAGCCGGTGAATGGTGCCGTACGGCGCATCGTTGAGCCAGCGCCCGCCCTCAATCCGGGCGTACGTCGGTTCGTCTCCGAAAATCAGGCAGAACGTCCCCACGACCTTTTCAGCATCGCAGACAACGAAACAATGTCCGCAGTCTATCTCGCTGCGCATCAGTTCCCGTCCGGGATAGGGACCGTTCCACTGCTCCGGGTTGCCGTGCGAACGCATAAAGCGCTTCGCGATTCCGAATATCTGCATTATCCGCTCCAGATCCGCCACCGCTGCTTTACGTACACAGAGATTCTCCATAAAAGTCTTAATTTGTCGCAAATGTAGTAAACATCTCGGCATTCGCGATACTGTTCATATGCGTAGGGGTGTCGCTTCTCTCTTCTTCATATCCTTCGGGAATAGACAGGAAGCCGAAATCATCGGTAATGGTTTTTGCCGGAATCTCCCATACGATTCGTATGGGCTTTCTTGCCGTTGCGCCGAAAAAAAAGTATATTTGCGCTCCGGCAGGATTCGTACGGGTTTTACAGGAACGGTGAAAAGGAAGCTTTCGGGCACGCGGGCGCATATCTCGCGGCGGCAGGCTTTCCGGAGTTACGAGCAAACGATTGGTATTTAAAATGACTTTATGAATTTCGGACTATTGGAAATTCTTACCCTTCTCGGATCGGTGGGTATGTTCCTCTATGGAATGAAACTGATGAGCGAGGGTCTTCAGAAAGCTGCGGGAAGCAGGTTGAGGAACATCCTCAACTTAATGACAAACAACAAATTCATCGGCGCCCTCACGGGTATCTTCATTACGGCTCTGGTACAGTCCTCCTCGGCGACCACCACGATGATAGTCTCTTTCGTGAACGCGGGGCTGATTTCGCTGCAGCAGTCGATGGCCGTCATTTTCGGAGCAAACGTCGGCACCACCTTCACTGCCTGGATCATCTCCCTCTTCGGCTTCAGAGTAAACATTTCGGCATTCGCGATACCGCTCATAGGCATCGGAGTGCCGCTTCTCTTTATGAGCAGGAGTTCCTATAAGAACTGGGGAGAATTTCTCATAGGATTCGCGCTGCTCTTCCTCGGTCTTGACTACCTGAACACCTCGGTCCCGGACCTGAACTCCAACCCGGTCATTCTCGAGACCCTGCACGGCTGCGCGGAAATGGGCTACGGCTCGGTTCTGATTTTCTTCGCGGTGGGTCTCGTGCTCACTATGACAGTCCAGGCTTCCAGCGCCACCTTCGCCATAGCTCTGGTGATGTGCAGCAAGGGCTGGATACATTTCGACCTTGCGGCCGCCCTGATTCTGGGCGGAAACATCGGCACCTGCATCACCCCGCTTCTCGCCTCCATCTCCGGAAACGCGAACGCGAAGCGGGCGGCCTGCGGCCATCTGCTCTTCAACGTCTTCGGTTCAGTATGGTGCCTAGCCCTCTACTACCCGTATATGAAACTCATCTCCTGGATCACGTCCCTGTGCACAGGAGACCCGAACGCCCTGTATGAATATGCCGTGACCGCCGACCAGTCTCTGGTCGCGGCACTGACAGACCGCAAGCTGGACCTTTCCGACCCTCAGAACGCCGCCCTCGCCTCGGGGTTCGCGAATATGCAGTACTACGTTTCCTTCGGCCTGTCGATGTTCCACACGGTGTTCAATCTCATAAACATCTGCATAATGATCTGGTTCACGAAGGCCTACGTGAAGATCGTGACCGCGATGATACCAGACCGCAGAAAGACTCTCGGCGGAGCCGACGGAGCGGAGAAGACCCATCTGGAATTCATCACCGGCGGTCTGATGTCCACTTCGGAACTTTCCATCCTGCAGGCGCATAAGGAGATAGTAGTTATGGGAGAGCGGACTCACCGTATGCACGGTATGGCCCTGGAGATGTACGGCGAGAAGGACGAGATAAAGGCTGCTGAACTTTTCGCGCGCATTGAGAAATACGAGGACATCAGCGACAATATGGAAGCCGAGATCGCCGCATATCTCAGCAAGGTGGCTGACGGAAAGCTGAGCGATGAGTCCAAGCATCAGATTCAGTCCAAGCTGAGG
The DNA here is from genome assembly GCA_963656985.1 of Bulleidia sp. Taxonomy (GTDB): domain Bacteria; phylum Bacteroidota; class Bacteroidia; order Bacteroidales; family UBA932; genus Cryptobacteroides. Next base: position 3,095 of record CAVKLO010000231.1, read on the forward strand.
GAAATCTCGGAGATAGAGAGCATTGCGGACAGCTACTACAACATAGCCCGCATCCTCAAGCGGCGCGGCGAGAACCGCATCGAGTTCAACGAGACCCTGAACCGCAACATCCTGAAGATGATGTCCACCGTGGACAGGGCCTTCTGCCAGATGCTCAGGGTGCTGAAAATAAACGAAGCGTCACGTTCCGACCTGGAGGAGACTCTTAATATCGAGATGCTGATAAACAGCCTGCGCGACGACCTTAAGAGCTCGAACATCATCGACCTGAACGAAGGCAAGTACCCGTATTCCGTCGGTACCGTCTATATGGACGTCATCGGCGAGTGCGAGAAGATAGGCGACTACATAGTGAACGTGGTCGAGGCCATCGTGAACG
>CAVKLO010000232.1:0-3448 GCA_963656985.1 Bulleidia sp.
GAGCTGGGCCGCGTTCGCGTTCTCGGGATCCACGGCCTTGATGATGTCGTTCGCCGACTTCACGAACATATAGAGCGTGCGCCAAGGCAGATACGCGTAGTAGGTGTTGTCCGCCATGCTCCGGCAGATGTTGTAGCTGCGGAACCAGTCGTAGCCGGAGTTCGCCCCGAGAGGGAAGATGTCTCCCATCAGCTCGGTGAACTGCATCATAAAGGAAGGGTAGCCGAGGTCGGTCTCGTGGGTCTGGTTTCCGTACACCAGATAGCCCTGGGCCATCTGGGCCGGGATGCCGCTCATCGAAGCCTCAAGCGCGGTGGAGGATCCTCCCACCTGCTCGGAAGTGGCGGTGGAGCCCTGCGGGAAGGTCTCCTTGATGCAGCCGCTGAAGGCGACCGCGGCAAGAGCCAGTATTGACAGTGTGTAAACTATTTTCTTCATAATATAGCGTCATTTAGAATTTAACGGTAATGCCGCCGGAAACGGTCCTCATCGGAGAGTAGTTCGTCGCGTTGGACGAGCCTGTGTATGTCTGGCGAGGGTCGAATCCCTGGCGGGCGGAGAAGTACCACACGTTGTCCGCCGCCACATAGAGGCGCAGCGACTCCGCGCCGAACTTGCGCGTCAGCTTGGACGGGAAGGTGTAGCCGAAGTTGATGTTCTCGATGTTCAGATACCTCGCGCTGGTGAGGAAGCGGGTGGATGAGGCCGCGCTGTACGAGTCGTCGAACTGGAAGCGAGGGATGTCCGAATCCGTATTCTCGGCGGTCCAGGCCTTGAAGATGTCGGCGTGGTAGTTGTAGCCGCCGGTGTTCGAGCTCGGGGATGACATCAGCGCCGCATAGGTGCTGTCGTATCCGCGTCCGCCCAGCTGGTAGGAGAAGTTGACGGAGAAGTCGAAGCCGCAGAACTGCACGCTCGTGCCGAAGCCGCCGTAGAACGGAGCGATGGTGCTCTCGCCCGTCAGGTAATAGCTTCCGCTCGACCAGGTGTTCGTGGTCTTCCGCTCGCGGCTTTCCACCACCTTGTTCCCGTCGGCGTCGAGCACGTCGTTGCCGGCGGCGTCCTTCTGGTAGGTCACCTCGTCATAGTACCAGAGGGATTCTCCGGTCTCGGGGTCCACGCCCGCGTATTCCTTCAGATACCAGGAGTAGAGGGAGATGTCCTCGGCGATGAACATGCTGCCGGACTGGTAGCCCTTGTACTCCTTGCCGTTCCTGTCGTAGGCGGTGGTGGTCTTCTTCGCGTCGTCGAGCTTGGTGATGCGGTTGCGGAGCCAGGTGAGGTTGAAGTTCACGTCCCAGGAGAAGCGGCGCGTGTTCACGAGGTTCGCGCCGAGCTCAAGCTCGATGCCGTAGTTCTTCATATCGCCGACATTGGCGTAGTAGCTCGAATAGCCGAGCGACGGGGCCACAGGGAAGCTGAAGAGCATATCCGTGGTTACGCGGTCGAAGTACTCGAGGCTGCCGGAGATGCGGTCGAAGAGGCCGAACTCCACGCCGACGTTCATATTCGTGTTCGTCTCCCAGGTGATGGTCTTCGAACCCTTGGTGGAGAACGACGTGGCGACCTTGCCCGAAGAGTTGGTGATGTCGAAGAGGTCGGTGTAGCGGTAGGAGCCGATGTTGTCGTTGCCCTGGCTTCCGATGGAGGCCTTGACCTTCAGCTCGTTCACCCAGGCCGCGTCGAACCACGACTCCCTGTTCAGGATCCAGGCCGCGCCGAAGCTCCAGAAGTTGCCCCAGCGGTAGTCCGGATGGAAGCGAGAGGACGCGTCGCGGCGGAAGGACGCGGAGGCGAAGATGCGGTTGTCGAAGTCGTACTGGCCGCGGAAGAAGTAGCCTTCGTTGTTGTACTCGCTGATGGAGGAGCCGGCGCTCTGCCCGTCCACGACGGCTCCGCTGAGCTCCTTGTTCGACTGGCTGAACATCTGGGACTTGCTCGCCCAGAGGGCGTAGGTCCTGCTGTCATAGTACTCGTGGCCGAGCATAAGGGAGACGTTGTTCAGGCCGAACGACCTGTTGTAGTTCAGGAGCTGCTGGAGGTTGTAGGTCATCAGGCGGTCGTGCTCCTTGGAGACGGTGCCGCCCGTGGAGTCGAACTGCCCGTAGTACGGGTTATAGACGTAGGTGTAGCGGGTCTCGTCCACGTACACGGTGCCGTTCACGGTGAACTTGAGCCCCGGGAGGATCTGGAAGTCGGCGAAGCCGTTCGCGGACACCGAGTTGCCCTCGGACTCGTTCGTGTTCAGGGAGAGGTCCATCATAGGGTTAGCGTCGGAGATGAACGGACGGGCGAAGCCGGCGTTCAGGCCGGAACCGTAGTCCATCATCTCGAAGTTGTTGGCGTCCCTCTTGACGGTGCCGTCGGCGTTGCGGATGTAGGCCGGATAGATGGGGGCCATCTGCGAAGTGAACGCCCACACGTTACCGGTGGAGGTGCTGGAACCGTTGTTGCTGAGGGAGTTGTAGCGGAAGCGGGCATAGGAGAAGTTCGCTCCTACCTTAAGCCAGTCCTTCGCCTGATAGTCGGCGCGGAGACGTCCCGTGAGACGCTCCATATCGGAGGCCGCGGTGATGCCCTGGTTCTCCAGATACGCCACGGAAGCGTAGAAGCTGGCGCGGTCCTGGGCCGCTGACACGGCGACATTGTACTCCTGACGCGCACCCGTGCGATAGGCTATGTCAGACCAGTCGTCAGGGGTGACGAAGTAGTCCTCGCCCTTGTAGTTCACCACGCGGCCGAGGGTCGCGTTAGGGTTGAGCTTCATATTGCTGCCGATGAGATACTGTCCTTCCGGATATGTCCAGATGTTGTACCCGACACCGCCGCTGGCGGTATCGCCGCAGATGTTCGCGTTGATTTTCGCGAGGGCGGCATCAGCGGAGTAACCCTTGCTGAGGTAGTAGTTGTTCAAGGCGGTAGCCTGTGTCTCATAGTAGAGAGCGGGGTCCTTGATCACGTTGTAGTCGCGCAGGGCGCGGTTGTTTATACCGTACTTCGCGTCGAATGTCACGGTAGCCTGTCCCTTCTTCGCGCTCTTCGTGGTGATGATGATGACGCCGTTCGCGCCGCGCGCGCCGTAGAGGGCGTTCGATGCGGCGTCCTTAAGGACGGACATCGACTCCACGTCGGCCTGGTTTATCGTCGAGAGGTCTCCGGAGAATGGGGCGCCGTCCACGATGATGAGAGGGCTCTGGCCCGCGGAGATGGAGCTGAAACCGCGGATGCGGATGGTGGAGGTCGCGCCAGGGGCGCCGTTCGAGGATGTGAGCTGGACACCCGCCACCGCGCCCGCGAGGGCGTTGGTGATGGACGCCACCTGTGATTTCGCGAGCTTCTCCTCATTCACGACAGCGGCGGAACCTGTGAACGAGCTCTTCGTCGCCGTACCGAAAGCCACGACGATGGTCTCGTCGAGGAACTCCGCGTCAGCGCTGAGGGAGACGTT
>CAVKLO010000233.1:0-3444 GCA_963656985.1 Bulleidia sp.
CGCGAATGGAACGCAAAGGTATGAAATAAAAATTATATAACAAAATTTTTTACTCTTTTGTTTCCTCCTTCGTCCACTCGAAAGAATAGAGAATCGACTCTACCTGCCTGAGCAGCTGACGTTTATCGTATTTGGGCGCATAGACGAAGGCTTCCGTGACGATGATGTCCTTCCCGTCGCGGCTGTAGAAGGAGTGCGAGACGAACGGCCCTCCCATATAGTCGTTATACACCTCCCAGTATCCTCTGGTCTGAGCGAAGCTGCGCCCCTTGTATTTCATATATTTCACGTCCGGAGCGACATACAGGCTGGTGGTCATATAAGTCCCCTCGAACATACCGGGAACATTCTTTTGCATCACGCTGTCCCGGTGCGCGATGATGTTCTCCTCGGTGAAGTCGGCCCCGTCATCCTTCGCGGGATACTTGTACATAAGGATGGTCTGGTTCGAGTACTGCTTCTCATACGCTATCCAGGCGAAGTCCCGGGTCATCTTCCTGAGCCTGTACCCTACCGGAAAATGAGGCGAACCGCCGAATACGGTCTCCACCTTCGCCGCGATGTCCTTCTCCTCGTAGATGATGCAGTTGTTCACCACCCTGTCGCGCTCCGCCTGCTCTATCGCGTTCGTGATGCGGTCCCTGTTCGCGTCTATGAACGCGCAGGCCTCCTCCGCCGTATAGGCGCTGACCTTCACCACTATCTGCGGGGAAGCCCATACGTCGCTGTGGATTTCCACCCCGGTCCTCTGGACCTGCGGGTCTATCTGACAGATGACGATGTTGCGGTGAACCTTGAACATATCGCCGAAGCCTCCCGGGGTCACGTTCGCGAGGGAATAGAGCGGCTCGCGCGGGGTGAGCCAAGGGCAGTCGCAGGCCAGAAGTTCCCGGAGAGCATTTCCGAGGGACGACTCCCAGTCGCTCTTCTCGATGACCACCACCACTTCGCCGGCCCGTCCGCTTACGCTGGGCAGCAGCGCCTTGCGGCTTGCTCCGCTTCCGCAGGAAACGGCCGCAAGCATCGCCAGAGCGAGCAATGTATATTTAAAAAAACTGCGCATAATATATGTTTTTCTTAATTCATCAATCGTCCGATGTCGTTCCCGAACGCGAGGAACATCAGCGCGAGGAGCAGGAACATTCCTATCATCTGTGCCGCCAGAAGGAAGCGCTCGGAAGGTTTCCGTCCCGTAAGCATCTCATACAGAGTGAAGAGAATATGTCCTCCGTCGAGGGCCGGGATAGGGATGAGGTTCATCACGCCCAGCATTATGGAGAGCATCGCGAGTATCTCCATAAAGCGGTACCAGTCCCAGGCGCTCGGAAAGACCTGTCCTATGGCTATGAAACTGCCCACGGACTTGTAGGCCCGGGTGCTCGGAGTCGCCACGAGCTTCAGGTCGTTCAGATAGCCGGAGATGCTCTCGAAGGTCATCTTGAAGCCGGCAGGAATGGCGGTCAGCAGGTTATAGGACTGCCTGCGGATGGGCGGAACCTTCATATACACTCCTATGCGGCCGGCGGTATCCACCTGCAGAGGCAGGCTGAGAGTGTCTGCAGCCCGCACTATGGAGGCGTTCACCGAGGAGTCCGCCAGGGCGGCCAATATGGGCCTGGAGTCCTGAAGGTAAGACACCGCCTGCCCGTCGAGCGCCACTATCCTGTCGCCGCTGCGCAGGCCCGCACGGGAATTCGGGGAAGAACTCATCACCGAGTCTACCACGAACGGCACGGCCAGATCGAACATCAGCGGACTGTTGAGTACGTCCCCTATCATAGCCTGATCGATATACAGCTCCAGCGTGTCAGAGTCCCGCAGTACGCTCACCTTGTGGACGCTGCGGCGCGCCAGGTCAGCCTGCAGCATACTGAAGTCCTCGGGCCGGTAGTCGTCCATAGCCAGAATGCGGTCTCCGCTGCGGAAGCCCATCTCGTAGGCCAGAGAGTTCACGTATATCGCGCTGTCTTCGTTGCTTATATAAGTCCTGCCCCATATCGCGAGTATCAGGACATAGGCGAAAATGGCGAAGATGAAATTGTAGAGCACCCCGCCCGCCATCACCAGCAGCCGCTGCCAGGCCTTCCTGGTGCGGAACTCCCAGGGCTTGGGTTCGGACTTCATCTGCTCGAGGTCCAGGCTCTCGTCTATCATTCCGCAGATTTTGCAGTAGCCTCCGAGAGGGAGCCACCCTATGCCGTATTCCGTATCCGCCTGTGCCGCTTTCGGGAAAAGGCGGGTGAACCACCGGCTTTCCTTGCTGCTGAAAAGCTTGAAGCCTCCGGCATCGAAGAACAGGAAGAATTTGTCCACCCTGATGCCGAAGAGCTTGGCGAAGGTGAAGTGCCCCAGCTCGTGGATGACGATGAGCAGAGAAAGGGCGAGGATAACCTGCAATATCTTGAAAATCACTATCATTTCAGCACATTTTTTCAGCTCTCGCGAAGATTTCGCGGTGTGTGGCGAAGATGTCGTCGAGCGAAGGACGGGCCACAAAATCCATACCGTCAAGACAGTCCCCGACTATGCGGCTGATGTCGTAGAAACCGATCTTTCCGGCCAGATAGGCGGAGACCGCAGCTTCATTGGCCGCATTAAGCGCGCAGGGAGCATTCCCGCCGCGCTTAATCGCGCCTACAGCAAGCTCGAGCGCCGGGAATTTCTCTCTGTCGGGCTCGAAGAAGGTCATCGAGGCGAGCGAGGCGAAATCCAGCTTGCGGCCCTCCAGGCTGAGGCGGCGCGGGAACGACAGCGCGAACTGGATCGGCAGGCGCATATCCGGACATCCGAGCTGCGCTATCACGGCTCCGTCCTCGAACTCCACCATCGAATGTATCACCGACTCGGGATGCACGATGATGTGTATGTCGTCCGGTTCCATCCCGAAAAGCCACTTCGCCTCGATGAGTTCGAAGCCTTTGTTCATCATCGTGGCTGAATCGATGGTGATCTTCGCCCCCATCGTCCAGTTCGGATGCCGGAGGGCCTGTTCCGCCTTCGCCTCCGCTATTTTCTCACGCTCCCAGCTGCGGAACGGCCCTCCGGAAGCTGTCAGGTGCAGACGCGTGGCGGTATTGCCCTGTGCTGCGAGCAGGCACTGGAAGATCGCCGAGTGCTCCGAATCCACCGGCAGGATCCTCGCATTGCAGCGCAGCGCAGTTTCCGTCACGATCCCGCCCGCCGCCACAAGCGTCTCCTTGTTCGCCAGCGCGATCGTTTTTCCGGCCGCTATCGCGGCCAATGTCGGTCTGAGTCCGCTGAATCCCACCATCGCGGCCACCACGATGTCCACGGCCGAGGCCGCTACGAGCTCGCAGGCCGACTCTATGCCCGCGAAGACTTTCACACCTTCCGGCTGCAGCGCGTCGGCGACTTCCCGGTACTTCTCCGCCGAGCATATCACCACGGAATTCACGTCGAACTCGATGGCCTGGGCGATGAGGG
>CAVKLO010000234.1:0-3425 GCA_963656985.1 Bulleidia sp.
GGACCGTCGGAGAGGACTGTCTGAGGGATGCCGAGACGGGGTACTGCGCGTGTCACGCCGGCCGCTCCCGGAACAAGATCGGTCGTTCCGGAAGGCACGCCGCTGATGCTGATGGCGCGGCTGCCGCCTACGATGAGTGTTACTTTCTCTTCGAGCGTCATCGCCTTGATGACCTCGTCGATGTTGTCTTTTCTGAGCTGCGGCTGCGCGATGGCCGCTGAGCTGAGTGCAGTGAGCAGGATTGCTGTAAGCTGTAGTTTCTCCATATTCCTAAATTCCGCAGACCTATAGCCTGCTAAAGTTTCAAAAGCCTTGATAAAGAAAGTTTTACCCAGGCTTGACGATGTCAGAATTTTCACCTGAATCAGTGCTTTGGAAATAAACCATATAAGCGAGTACTGACATAGCGAAGATACAGCTAAAATTTGACAATATCAACCCTTTCGGGGGACGTTTCCCGATTTTCAACCGGTTCGGCCGCTGCGGCCGAAATCTCACCGCATCGGACGGCGAAGCCGGTCTGGTCCCGTGCATCGAGATGTGCGGATAACGTTTTATGTGCACAACTCGACGTACTTTTTTACATCGAGTTGTACGCTTTGCAGCGATTTTGCACATCTCGTTGCACGGAGTTAGGGTTTTCCCAATTCGGAGGAAAGTGCTATATTTGTGGGGACGCACCGTACTATGACCGGAACTGTAGGGAAAAAGATACTGCTGACGGCCGCCGCCTTTCTAATCGCGGCCGTCTTTGCCATATCCGTATCGGCCGCCCCGGCCCTCAGGGGCAGATTCTTAAGGATGCAGCCGGACGGCAGCGGCTTCTATGTCAGCCTCTCGGGAGACGAATTCACGCGGCTCGCCGTCACGGATGACGGAAGGCCGGTGGTCAAGGACGAGGACGGCTGGTATTGTTACGCCCTTGTCGGCACGGATGGGAAGAGGGTCAGCAGCGGGGTGAGAGTCCCGGGAGCGGCGGTAACCCGAGGAGAAGAGGAGGATGAGAGCGGGATTGGACGGACGGCGAGTACCCGAGAGGATGAGAGCAAGATTGGACGGACGGAAGTCCGTCCGCCGGAGAGTGTTGTGCACGCGGTGAATCTGGCCTCGGGCGAGCGGAGAGCGGCGATGGAAAGACTCCGCTCGGCTGCATCGGAGCGATTCCGGAGCGGGAACGTGCAGCAGGTGCGCGCGATCGTGCTGCTCGCGGAGTTCGCGGACCTGAAATTCCAGTACAGCCGGAGCGATTTCGTGGATCTGGTTAGCAAGAGCGGCTATGACGGGAACGGGGCGAGCGGTTCGGTAAAGGATTATTTCACAGACCAGTTCGGGGAGGAATGCAGCTTCACCTTCGATGTGGGACCGGTGGTGAGCTTGAGCAAGGGCTACGCCTACTACGGCAAGAACGGCTCGGACGGGAACGACGGGAAGGCGCACGAGGCTGTCATCGAGGCCTGCAGGCTGTCGGACGCCGAGGTGGACTTCTCGCGCTATGACCTCGACGGCGACGGTTGCGTGGACAATATTTTCGTATTCTATGCCGGGACGGACGAGGCGCGCGGGGCGGACGACGACCACATCTGGTCGCACAGCTGGGCGATAAGGGACGGAGCGGGTCTGAGCGTAATGCTGGACGGAGTCTGTCTGAACGCCTATTCGATGACCTCCGAGATAGCTTATTACTCCTCGCTCGGCAAGTCCGCGCTCTCGCCCATCGGCTCGTTCTGCCACGAATTCGCGCATATGCTGGGACTCAAGGATATGTATGACACAGACTACGAGGACAGCGGAGGGCGGAGCATCGGGCTGTGGAAGAGCATCAGTCTGATGGACAGCGGGAATTACAATAATGAAGGGCGCACTCCCCCTAATTTCACCGCTCTGGAACTCGGGATGCTGGGTATCGGCACGTGCAGGGAACTGACCGCCGGTGCTTTCAGTCTCACGGCCGGGGAAAGGACATACTGCAGATACGATGGGGATTATGACGGAGAATTTTATCTCTTCGAATGCCGGACGGCGGACGGCTGGGACCAGTACATCGGCGGCGGCGGCCTGCTCATCTATCACGTGGACCGCTCTGACCGGGATGCAGGGTATTCCACCCGTGAGGGGAGGGTCATCACTGCGGCGGAGCGCTTCACGCTGAATGAGATAAACTGCCGTCCCGACCATATGTGCACGGCCCTCGCGGGGACGAAGGAGAACTGCAGCAGCGTATCGGAAGTATTCTGGCCGAACGGGAGCCGAAACAGCTTTTCGGGGAGCACGAGTCCGGCTTTCACCTTCTGGAGCGGGGCGAAGAGCGAGGTTTCGCTCACAGACATCAGACGGAGCGGAAAGACCGTCAGTTTCAATGTCAGCGGCCCGGTCAGCATCACTTCGGTGGAGGCTTTCCAGAATGCGGCGATAATCTGCTGGGAGAGCGCTGCGGCGGCGGACGAGGCCTGCAATATCAGCTGGACGGGCGGAGGCAAGAGTTTGAGCGCAAGCGTAAGTCCTTACGAAACAGGCAAGTATGCCTATGTCATAGAGGGTCTCGAAGAAAAGACTGACTATACGGTCTCCGTCTATTTCGGCAGCTCAGCAGAGGATGCTTCCACAAGAACTTTCACTACGAGAGCGTATTACAGCAGCGGCTATCCGTTCATCTATCTGAGTTCCGGAGAGCGCGACAGTTCCGGCCGTTTCCTGGCGGGGACGAAGATTCCGCTGCGTATTTACAATGCCCGGAATGTCGCCCGGGTGGACTGGTATTTCGAAGGCAAGGCGATAAGCGCCGAACGGACAGGGTATTACACCCTGCCGGGCAGCGGAGAGCTGAAAGCCGTAGTGTACTATGAGGACGGGAGCTCGGACATAATATGCAAAAGCGTGACGGTGAAATGAAAAAGGCATTCCTCATATTATTCTGCGCAGCTCTTGCGCTAAGCGGCTGCGTCGGCGGGAGCAAGGTGGAACCCGAGTTCCTGAACGGCAGCGACATCTGCCTGCGGATAAACGGCAAGAACGTCTTTACATACGACCCGCTCAGCTGTCAGCTGGCTTTCAACAGGCGAGGCTGCGAGTTCCGGGTGCATACTGATACTATGTCGGACTATTATTGCGTCACTCTGGACGCAATACCTTCTTCCGAGGGGCAGAAAGTGAGCGGCAGCCTGTGCTGGACGAGCACGAGCAGCATCCTGCACAAGGACTGCACTTTCACCGTAGAGAAAATCTCAGACGACGGCTGCGTCCGGCTCTGGAGCGGGAAGGCGAAAATAGGTGCGGTAATAAAAATACTTGATTGATATCCATATGAAGAAAATCTTACAGACTCTGTCCGTGCTCCTGCTTTCCGCAGCGGCCACGATGAACCTCTCCGCACAGAATGACGGCGGAATCGATGCTGAACTTCTTTCTGTCATCAGGCAGTCCTATAC
>CAVKLO010000235.1:0-3397 GCA_963656985.1 Bulleidia sp.
GTGAAGGAGGTGATGAAAGTGTTCGCGTAGCCGTTCGTTATCTGCAGGGAGGCTCCCAGAAGCATCGAGAAGATGAAGAATATGGCGAACTGTCCCTGACGGAAGAGCTTGAAGGCGGAAAGGCCCGTAGCCTCGGCGAAAGACTGCTTCGCCGCATCCTTAGGCTTGCAAGGGCAGTTCGGCAGGGTGAGGGCGAAGGCGCAGAGCGCAAGGCTCAGCACTCCCGAGGTGAGGAACTGATTATATGTGTGCTGATACTGGATTCCTTCTCCGTTCCTCATAAAGTTCACGAAGAGCATACAGCAGATGAAACCGACGGTTCCGAACACGCGGATCGGAGGAAAATCCTTCACGGGATCCTTTCCGCAGACTTCCAGAGCGTTATATGCCACGGAGTTGGATATGGCGATGGTCGGCATAAAGAAAGCCACGTTTATGGTGTACAGGGCATAGAAGACTCCGAACTGCATCGCCGCTCCGGCGGACATCGCATAGAGTCCGGCAGCTATCATCGATACACCGGCGATTCCCTGGCAGAGGGAGAGCACTTTCTGCGCGGGAATCCATTTGTCCGCGACTATGCCCATAATGGCCGGCATAAAAATGGATACGAAGCCCTGGGTGGCGAAGAAGAGCCAGATCTGGGCCCCGAAACCGGACTTGGCGAGAAAACTTCCCATAGAAGTGAGATACGCTCCCCAGATGGCATACTCCAGGAAGTTCATAACGATGAGCCTGAGGCTGATGTGCTTGTCTTTCATTTTGAGATTCTTTGAGGAGACAAAAATAATGAATTGCTTGAATTTTTGCTATCTTTGGGGGTTTTTATGAGACTGTAAAGATGAAATTCACCATAAGCGCCGTCGACAGCGCCTCTTCCGCCAGATGCGGAGTCATACACACTGACCACGGGGAGATCCATACCCCGATTTTTATGCCCGTGGGTACAGTAGGCTCCGTCAAAGGCGTGTACCACAAGGAATTGAAAGAGGACATCGGCGCGGAAATCATACTTGGAAACACCTATCACCTCTATCTCCGCCCCGGTCTGGATACGCTCCGCAAGGCGAGCGGGCTGCACCGCTTCGAGCATTGGGACCGTCCCATCCTGACCGACAGCGGCGGATTCCAGGTGTTCTCCCTGACCCCCATCCGCAAGCTGACTCCGGACGGGTGCACCTTCGCATCCCACATAGACGGCTCACGCCATACCTTCACCCCGGAGAACAACGTCGATACCCAGCGCATCATAGGCGCTGACATTATGATGGCTCTGGATGAATGCTGTCCGGGGGACGCGGACTTCGCCTACGCGAAGAAGTCACTGAAACTCACGCAGGGCTGGCTCGAGCGCTACGCGAAGCGATTCGCCGAAACGGAGCCGCTCTACGGCTACAGCCAGAGTTACTTCCCGATTATCCAGGGCTGCGTCTATCCCGAGCTGCGCAAGATGGCGGCGGAGCACGCCGTGGGCTTCGATGCCGACGGTTACGCCATTGGAGGTCTCGCCGTGGGCGAGCCGACGGAGAAGATGTACGAGATGCTCGAGCTCGTCTGCCCGCTGATGCCATCCGACCGCCCGCGCTACCTGATGGGAGTCGGCACTCCTGCGAATATTCTGGAGGGCATCGCGCGTGGCGTGGATATGTTCGACTGCGTGATGCCTACGCGCAATGCGCGCAACGGTATGCTTTTCACCTGGAACGGCATAATGAATATGCGCAACGCCAAGTGGGCGGACGACTTCTCGCCGCTGGACCCATCGGGAACCTCGTTCGTGGACAGCTGCTATACGAAGGCCTACCTGAGGCATCTTTTCATAGCGGGCGAAATGTTCGCGGCAATGATAGCGAGCGAACACAACCTCGCCTTCTATCTTGACCTCGTGCGGACGGCCCGCCGGCACATACAGGACGGCGACTTCCTCTCCTGGAAGGAGGCTGCGGTAAAGAAACTCACCGACAGACTGTAGCGCGTATGGAATTTCGCATAAAGAAACTGGACTGGTACATATTCAAGAAGTTCATCCTGACCTTCGTCATCGCCCTGATTCTGATCATCGGAATCGTCATAATCTTCGACATCAGCGAGAAGATCGACAATTTCATCTCGCATCAGGCCCCCCTGAAGGAAATCATCTTCGAATATTACCTGAACTTCATCCCGCAGTTCGTAAATATGTTCAGTCCGCTGTTCGTATTCATCTCGGTGATTTTCTTCACTTCGCGCCTCGCCGCGAATTCGGAAATCATAGCCATACTCTCCAGCGGCGTCAGCTACCACAGGATGATGGTTCCGTATATGGTCGCGGCGGCCATAATTGCCGCTATGTCTATGGGGCTGGGGCTCTACGTCATCCCCCGGGCGAACGTGCACCGGCTCGCCTTCGAGGGGCAGTACATAAAACAGCGCTCCACGAACGTGCGCAATGTCCACTACCAGATAGCCCCGGGCTCCTTCGTCTTCGTGGAGAGCTTCAGCTCGTGGAGCAACACCGCCTACCGCTTCACTCTGGAGCAGGTGGAGGAAAACCGCGTAGTGAGCAAGACCTCCGCCGAAAGCGCGGTCTGGGACAGCACCTCGGGCTCGTGGAAGCTGAAGAAATATTTCACCAGAAATTATGCTGACGGTCTCGGGGACAAGGTGATCAGCGGAGCCGAGAAGGATACGGTCATAGCCCTGACCATAGATGATTTCTACCGGAACAAGTCCACGGTGGAAACGCTCACCATAGGGGAACTGAACGAACTGGTACGCACGCAGAAAATGCGCGGGGACGTTTCCGTGAAATATTCCCTGATAGAGAAGCATACCCGTATGGCCCTGCCTTTCTCCGCCTTCATCCTCACCGTGATGGGAGTCTCGCTCTCTTCCCGCAAGAAGCGGGGAGGGACCGGATGGAACATCGCCATAGGCATAGCCCTCGCGTTCTCGTACATCCTGTTCCTGCGCTTCAGCCAGATGTTCGTCTATACGGACCTGCTTCCGCCGGGGATAGCGCTGTGGCTGCCGAACGTAATTTTCGTAATCATCACCGCCTTCCTCTACAGGATGGCGCCAAAGTAGAAAAGTCTATGAAAGTCAAGATTCTGAACAAGTCGGGGTTTCCGCTCCCCCGGTATGCCACAGCCTCTTCCGCAGGCGTGGACCTGCAGGCCGCGATTCAGGAGGGCATCATCCTGAAGCCTCTGGAGAGGGCTGTGATACCGACGGGCCTGTATCTCGAGATTCCTGAAGGTTATGAAGCACAGGTGCGCCCGCGCAGCGGCCTGGCTGCGAAAAAGGGCGTCACGGTACTGAACTCCCCCGGCACCGTCGATTCCGACTACAGGGGCGAGGTGGGCGTGATTCTCGTGAATCTGTCTCAGGAGCCTTACGCGGTGGAACCGGGCGAGCG
>CAVKLO010000236.1:0-3395 GCA_963656985.1 Bulleidia sp.
TGTAAACAGTCTTTTTCATATCTCTGCCTACAGCGGAAGATTATCGTGCTTTTTCGCCGGGAGCTCCTGACGCTTGCCCGCGAGGGATTCGAGGGCCCGGCAGATGCGGAAACGGGTGTTTCGAGGCTCGATCACATCCTCTATGTAGCCCTTCTGCGCAGCCTGATAAGGGTTGCAGAAGAGTTCGTTGTACTCGTTCTTCTTCTCCTCGGCGAGGGCGGCCTTCTTTCCGGGGTCGGTTTCTGCCTTGAGTTCCTTGCCGTAGAGTACCTCCACCGCGCCTTCCGCGCCCATCACTGCGATATTGGCCGTAGGCCAGGCATAGTTCACGTCGCCCCGCAGCTGCTTGCAGCTCATCACGATGTGCGCTCCGCCGTAGGATTTGCGCAGTGTCACCGTGACCTTCGGGACGGTGGCTTCGCCGTAGGCGTAGAGAAGTTTCGCGCCGTTCGTGATGATGGCGCCGTACTCCTGCTGGGTGCCGCAGAGGAAACCGGGAACGTCCACGAGGGTGACGAGAGGGATGTTGAATGCGTCGCAGAAGCGCACGAAGCGCGCAGCCTTGCGGGAGGCGTTTATGTCCAGCACGCCGGCGAGTAGCTTGGGCTGGTTCGCCACAATGCCGACGCTCCCGCCGTTCATATGCGCGAAACCGACTATGATGTTGTTCGCGAATTCCTTGTGCACCTCGAAGAAGACGCCGTCATCCACGATGGAAGTGATGACGCCGTACATATCGTAAGGCTTGTTCGGGTTGTCGGGGATAATGCTGTTCAGAAGGTCGTCGGTGCGGGATACCGGGTCGAGGGTAGGCACCTGGGGAGCTTCCGAGAGATTGTTCTGGGGGATGAAGGAGAGAAGTTTCTTTATGGTGTCTATGCCCTCCTTTTCGTCTGCGGCCGCGAAATGCGCCACACCGCTTTTACGAGCGTGCACGGAGGCTCCGCCGAGTTCTTCCTGGGTGACCTGCTCGCCTGTGACGCTTTTGACCACCGAGGGGCCGGTGAGGAACATATAAGAAGTGTCGCGCACCATAAGGGTGAAGTCGGTCAGGGCCGGGGAATATACCGCTCCGCCGGCGCAGGGACCGAAGATTCCGCTGATCTGTGGCACCACGCCCGAAGCGAGGATGTTGCGCTCGAAGATTTCGCCGTAGCCGGCCAATGCGTCGATTCCCTCCTGTATTCTCGCGCCGCCCGAGTCGTTCAGACCTATGATCGGCGCTCCGGCGCGGACTGCCATATCCATCACCTTGCAGATCTTCTCGGCCATAGTCTTCGACAGGGAGCCGCCGCTGACCGTGAAGTCCTGGGCGAACACATACACGAGCCTGCCGTCTATCGTACCCTGCCCCGTGACCACTCCGTCTCCGTCGAAGTGCTGAGAATCCATCCCGAAATTCGTGCAGCGGTGCTGCACGAAGGTGTCGTACTCCTCGAAACTGCCCTCGTCGAGCAGCAGCGACAGACGCTCGCGGGCGGTAAGCTTGTTTTTCTTGTGCTGGGCATCGATCCGGTTCTGCCCGCCGCCGAGCCGTGCATTGGCGCGACGCTCGACGAGCTGCCGGATCTTTTCTTCCTGAATGCTCATATCCGTACTTTTTCTATAATCTTTCAAATGTACGACATTTTTTCAGGAATTCCCAAAAAGCCGCCGTGAAACACATTCTTCAAATTCCCGAATCCTTCCCGGAGCGGCCTGCAGGCCATCCCCCGGTGATTCCCGAAAAAAAAGAAACCGGCCTTGATGAAAGCCGGTTCCGTGCATATTTCATTAATTCTACTCCGCCGGAGCGAGGGTAGTATAGACGTTCGTGACATCCTCATCCTCTTCGAGAAGGTCGGTGAGTTTGTCGAGGGTGGAGCGCTGCTCCGCAGTCACGGACTTGAGGTCCACGTTCGGAATCCTCTCGAAGCCTCCGGAAATCAGCTCGTAGCCGTTCTCCTCAATGTACTTCTGTATGGCTCCGTAAGACTCGTAGCTGCCGTAGATGCAGATGGTCTTGGTTTCGTTGTCGTCGTCATCGACCTCGATCTGCTCGAACACCTCGTCCGCGCCGTAATCGATAAGCTCGAGCTCGAGTTCATCGACGTCTATCGGCTTGTCCTCCTTTATGCGGAACACGCATTTGTGGTCGAACATAAAGCTGACCGATCCGCTGGTTCCGAGGCTGCCGCCGCACTTGGTGAAGTAACTGCGGACATTGGCCACCGTGCGAGTGTTGTTATCCGTGGCGGCCTCCACGAGGTAGGCTATGCCGTAAGGGCCGTAACCCTCATATACCAGCTCCTTGAAATCGCCGAGGGTCTTGTCGGTGGCTTTCTTTATGGCGCGCTCGATATTCTCCTTAGGCATCTGCTCGGAGCGGGCCTCCGCCATAAGGGCGCGCAGACGCGGGTTGCCGGTGACATCCGGGCCGCCCATCTTCACCGCGATGGTGATTTCCTTTCCGAGCTTCGTGAAGACGCGGGCCATATGCCCCCATCTCTTCATCTTCCTTTCCTTGCGGAATTCAAATGCTCTTCCCATAGACTACTCGGCTTCGGTTCTGGAGATGTACTTGTCGATGTCGTAGCCCTCCACCGACTGAGGATACCGGTCTTTAATGGCCTTGTAGCAGACGAGAGCCTTGTCGGTCTTTCCGAGAGCCTCGTATGCGATTCCGGCCTTCAGGAGATAGGTGGCCGCGAAGATGTTGTCAGCCTGCGCGGCGGCCTTCTCGAAATAGCTGACGGCGGTACCGTAATCCTCAAGCCCTACATAAGCGTCGCCTATGCAGGCTGTGGCGCGGCCCGACAGGATGGCGTCCTTGCCCTTATACTTCTTAAGATAGGAGATGGCCTCTTCGTAATTCCCCAGCTGCAGCTCGCATACGCCCGCATAGAAAGTGGCGGCGCGGCCGGCGTGGGAACCGTACTCGGAGATGATGTCCTTGAATCCGAGGTTGTTTCCGTCGCCGTTCAGGGCGATCTCGAACTCACCGGCGGCGAAGGAATTCTCGGCCGGGAACATCTGCTCCATAGCCTCGGCCCGCTTAGGCTTCGACACCCACTGGTTATACGCTAAAATTCCGAGACCGACCACGAGGACCGCGATCACAGCTGCGTAGATGAGCCTCTTGTTCTCATCCATAAAGCGGTTTGCCGCAGACACCTTCTCGGAGATGTTCTCCTGGCGCTGGGCCTCCTCTTTCTTAAGATTCATTTCTGACATATCGAATAATTGTTAAATTTTCCCGAACGATTCGTATGAGCCGACAAAATTATGAAAATTTGTGCAATCCTGCAATTTTTGAATTAAGTGATGATGAAAAAAAAAGTTGGTAAGTTTTTGTGAAGGCATTTTGTGGATAAATTTGTTTGTGAAGAAGGAGTGTACCGGGGTACACGACTGAT
>CAVKLO010000237.1:0-3394 GCA_963656985.1 Bulleidia sp.
CCACCGACAGGGCCACTCTCATAAACCTTATGAAGGAAGTCCAGACCGACCTCATCGAGGACGGTACGGCAATCGGCAACGGTCTGGCCACCGCAGTGGCCCGTATGAAGGATTCCGATGCCAAGAGCCGTGTGGTCATCCTGCTTACCGACGGCGTGAACAACCGGGGTGAAATCTCTCCGCAGACCGCCGCCGAGATCGCGAAGACCTATGGCATCAGAGTCTATACCATCGGTGTGGGAGCCAACGGAACCGCCCCGTATCCGGTTATGACCCCTTGGGGCGTGCAGCTTCAGGATGTGAGGGTCGAGATCGACGAAGCCCTCCTTCAGGATATCGCCCGGACCACCGGCGGGCGGTATTTCCGTGCCACGGACAATACCAAACTCTCCGAAATTTACAGCGAGATAAACAGGATGGAGAAGGCCCGCACCACCATAGACAGTTTCCCTGTCTATACGGAACTTTTCGACCGCTTCGGCCTCGCGGCGCTGCTGTGCCTGCTTCTGGAGATGCTTATGAGGGCGTTTTTCCGCCCGCTGCCGTAAACCGTCAAGATTTTCGAACAATGCTGTATTTCGCCAATAGTCAATTCCTTTATCTGCTGCTGCTCGTTCCCGTGCCGCTCATAGTCTATGCTCTGCTGTGCAGGCTGCGCCGCCGCAGGCTCCGCCGTTTCGGGGACGAGGATGCGGTAAACGCTCTTATGCCTTCCCGCTCCGCAGCAAAACCGTGGGTGAGAGTCGTGCTCTTCTGCATAGCTTCAGCCTTCTTCATCATAGGGCTTTCGCGTCCTCTTATCGGAGCGAAACTCAAGGAGCACGAATCCAAGGGCGCCGAGATAATGATATGTCTGGACGTGTCGAACTCGATGCTTGCCGAGGACTATTCCCCCTGCCGTCTGGACAGGGCCAAGCTCGCCATCTCCCGCATCGTGGACAAGCTCCAGGGAGACCGTATCGGGCTTATCCTCTTCGCCGGAAACTCCTTCGTGCAGCTGCCCATCACCACTGACTATGTCTCCGCTAAAATGTTCCTCAGCAGCGTGAACACTGATTCCGTGCCGGTACAGGGAACCGCCATAGGGGATGCGCTCACGCTGGCCGCCAAGAGTTTCAGCGCCCAGAGCGAGAAGAGCCGCGCCATCATCGTCATCACCGACGGCGAGAATCACGAGGACGATGCCGTGGAAGCGGCAAAGCAGATCGCCTCCACCGGGGTGCGCATCTACACCATCGGCGTGGGTTCCCTCCAGGGCCAGCCGATACCCAAGAACGGGGAGCTTCTCAAGGACAGGGACGGGAACATCGTAGTCACCCGCCTGGACGAGGACACGCTGCGCAGGATAGCCCGTGAGGGCGGCGGCGCCTACGTGCACGCGGGCAATGAAGAATTCGGCCTCAACCCTATCGTCGAAGACATAAAGAAGATGGAGGCCGAGAGGTTCAGTTCCGTCGTATTCGAGGAATACGACGAACAATATATGTACTTTTTCGCCGCTGCCCTCTTCTTCCTGATGCTCGAAATGCTGATAGGGGAAAGAAAGTCGCGCGTAAAACTGTTCGGATGATGAAAAGGTTTACAGTCATACTTCTGGCATTGACCCTCTCCGCCGGCCTTCAGGCCCAGACGGACCGCAGCGAGGTGCGCGCGGGGAACCGCAAGTTCCGCAAGGGCGACTACAAGAATGCCGAAATCGATTACAGAAAGGCTCTGGTGAAGGACTCCCTTTCGGTGGCCGGCTGCTATAATCTCGCTTCGACCCTCTATAGAATGGAGGATTGGGACGGGGCTCAGAAGGCTCTGGAGCCGGTGAAGGAGAGCATTTCCGGAACCCCGGACGAAGCGGCCTACCGGTATAACGCCGGTGACGTGGCTCTGCAGAAAAAGGATTATGCTGCGGCGGCGGAGGCTTTCAAGCAGTCACTGCTCAAGAATCCCGGTGATCTGGACGCGAAGGAGAACTACATCTACGCCAAGCTGATGATGCAGAATCAGCAGAATGGCGGCGGGCAGAATAACCAGGAACAGAACCAGGATCAGGATCAGGATCAGAATCAGAATCAGAATCAGGACCGGGACCAGAACCAGAATCAAGATCAGAATCAGGATCAGAACCAGGACCGGAATCAGGATCAGAATCAGAATCAGAATCAAAACCAGAATCAGAATCAGGACCGGAACGATTCCGGTCAGCCTAAGATCTCTCCTCAGCAGGCACAGCAGATGCTTCAGGCCATTCAGGCCAAGGAGAAAGAGACTCAGGACAAGGTGAAAAAGGAGAAGGCCGAGGCCCTGAAGTCGCGTCAGAAGGAAAAGAATTGGTAAGGAGGACAGAAATATGAGAAAAACGGCAGCTGTATTGGCTATGCTGCACATCGCGGCCGCTGCGGTCTTCGCACAGACATCCATAAAGGTGGAAGTTCCGAATGTGGTGGCTGCGGACGAACAGTTTAATCTGACATTTATCATCGAAGACGCCTCTCCGAGCGATTTCAGCTGGAATGCCGGCGATGATTTTCAGGTCGTATGGGGTCCGCAGAAGGGGACATCCTCCTATACTTCCATCGTGAACGGGAAGCGCAGCCATACGTCCCAATACACTTACACATACGTGCTTATGCCCCGAAAGACAGGAACGTTCACGATTTCGCAGGCAAGTGCGACGGTGAAGGGCAAGACCATCACCAGCCCGGCTTCCACCATAATCCAGGTCGTCTCCGGCGAGGCTTCCTCTTCGCAAGGTTCCTCTTCGTCCCGGTCATCATCCGGAGCGGACGGCAGTCAAAGCTCTTCGGGACAAAGCTCGAATCCCGGCAGCATCAGCGGCGAAGACCTCTTCCTGCGTTTTTCCCTGAGCCGCACCTCCGTGGTGACGGGCCAGCCGGTCACGGCGTCCCTGAAGCTCTACCAGAGAGTGAACATCGCCGGGTTCGAGGATGTCAAGTTTCCGACTTTCAACGGCTTCTGGAGCCAGGAGACCTATGCTCCTTCGAACGTCGAGTTCCAGAGGGAATCCGTCGATGACAAGATTTACAATACCGCCGTTCTCCGTACCTGGACACTGATTCCCCAGCAGGCCGGCAGCATCAGGATAGACCCGGCGGAAATAGTCTGCCTCGTGAACGTGAGGACAGGCAGTACTCCGCGCAGCATTCTGGACAGTTTCTTCCAGAGCGACTATACGACTGTCCGCAAGAGAGTCACGTCCGACCCCTGCACCATCCGGGTGTCCGCCCTTCCTTCCGGAGCTCCGGCCTCGTTCGGCGGCGGCGTGGGCACTTTCAGCATCAAGGCCAGGGTGAGCAGGGATTCTCTCAAGACCCACGATGCGGCTTCGCTCATTCTGACCGTCAGCGGCAAGGGCAACATCTCCCTTCTCGAGGCTCCGCAA
>CAVKLO010000238.1:0-3355 GCA_963656985.1 Bulleidia sp.
TCGCCCGGATGTATCAGGGTCAGGTCCTGAAGGAGATTCTTCCTCAGAAAAATCCGGCTCGGATAGGAGACGGACACCTTGTCAATGTAAAACTTGCGCAGAGGGACGGCCGCTGCGGCGCTCTCGTTTCTCGAGAACTCGTTGAGCCTCATTTCCAGAATCGCCGAACCGGGAACGCTCAGAGTATCGGCCTCGAAGACATAATTGTTCTTCGTGAGGCTGTAGTAGCCCTTCTTCCTGAAATGCGCAGCCCCGCGCTCGATTTCCCGCTCCAGCGCCTCTTCCGAGAGGAAATCCCCCCGGCGCACGAGAAGATTGGCCGTATCGGCCATAAAATCGGCGGTGAAATCCGGCCTCGGAGGCAGAGTGAAACGGATGCTGTCTATGCGCACGCGCTTTCCGGGCGAGACGACATACCGGACAGAAACCTTGCCCCTGCGCACGCTGACATCGCTGCTGACCCGCGAGCCGTAATAGCCCAGATACTCCAGATGCCTGCCGATGGCTTCGATGGAGGGCTGCACCGCCGCCGGGTCGTAAATCACCCTGCGCAGAAAGCCGGGATGCTGCTTGACGTAGTCGCTGAACTCGGAGGGCGTCAGAGAGCTCGAACCAGTCAGCGTCACCTTGCTCTCGCGCAGCAGATACTGTCCCTCGCTGAGATGGCGCGGGCCGGCGCAGCCGGCCAATATCAAGACGGCTGCCAGTGCTGATATGTGGCGGCAGATGCGCATAATCGGACAAAAATACGCATAATTACGAAAAAACGGGACGAATATCTCAATTCGTCCCGTCATATTCTATAAGTGATGGTTTAAAAAAACTTGCCGTTTTTTTCATCATCACTGAAGATCTCCTTTCGGTTATCTGCCCTGTTCCAGAGCGAGGGTGCAGGTCGTACGGTCGCAGACCTGCGAAGGTCCCCAGTACTGGATGGCTCCCGGATATACGTATCTCGTGTTCAGGGCCCAGTCCTCACGATGCTCGGCGAAGAAGCGGAACGGCTTGCCTTCCAGCTCCACGAGAGCCTTGCGGATGACCGGCTTCATCTTGCCGGCCCTCTTCTCGAGGTTCATCATCATCGTGATAGGCACTCCGCCGGCGATCCACTCGGAAGCCGGAGCGGTGGTGTTGCGTATGACGGACATATAGCCGGTCTTGCCGGTGAGAATCAGGCGGGAGGCGTTGTAGCCCAGGGAGTAGCAGTAGTCCGCATCGAAATTGGACGGTGCGGCGCACCGGCCCTCATAGCCGAAGAAATGGTGCTGGGCGGAGAATTTGCCGCAGAACTTTCCCTCTTTCTTCATCTCGGACAGTCTTGCGCCCACCATATCCGAGAGGAGCTTCTCGGTCTCGATCAGGGACACCTGGACATTGCCGTGAGGGTCGCGGTCCAGAGCGAGCTGGCTCGCCACATCTGCAGGCAGGCTGCTGAAAGTGGCGACATTGGCCGCGCTAAGATGCTTCCTGACGTACTCTATCTGGTCCTCGCGGGCCACGCTCTTCGCCTCGTCTGTGGCGAGGACGTCGTTCAGCTCGGCGATGAGCTTCTTAATGGCCGGAACGAACTCGATGAGGCCTTCCGGGATGAGGACCGTGCCGAAGTTGTCGCCGCGCTCCGCGCGTGCGGCCACGATGTCGGCGATGTACTGCACGATCTCATCGAGACTCTTCTCCTTCGCTTCGATCTCCTCGGAAACGAGGCAGACGTTGGGACGGGTCTGGAGTGCGCACTCCAGAGCGATGTGCGATGCGCTGCGGCCCATCAGCTTGATGAAATGCCAGTATTTCCGGGCTGAATTGCAGTCGCGCTCGATGTTGCCGATGAGCTCGGAATATGTCTTGGTCGCGGTGTCGAAACCGAAAGAGGTCTCGATCTGTGCGTTCTTCAGGTCTCCGTCGATGGTCTTCGGGCAGCCGATGACCTGCACGCCGTAATTCTTCGCGGCGTAGTATTCGGCGAGTACACAGGCGTTCGTGTTCGAATCGTCTCCGCCGATGATCACGAGAGCCTTTATGCCGAGTTCGCGCAGAATCACGATTCCCTTTTCGAACTGCTCGGTCTCCTCAAGCTTGGTGCGGCCGGAGCCGATGATGTCGAAACCGCCCGTATTGCGGTAGGCCGCCATAATCTCGGTAGTTATCTCCATATATTTATGGTCCACCAGCCCGCCCGGGCCCATAAGGAAGCCGTAAAGCTTGTTTTCAGGATTCAGAGCCTTTATGCCGTCGAAAATGCCCGAAATCACATTATGTCCGCCCGGAGCCTGGCCGCCGGAGAGGATTACGCCGACATTGAAAGGTTCGGACTTGGCGCTGCATCCGCAGCATCCTGAGGCCTCGAAAGTGACGACCGGCATACCGTAGGTGTTAGGGAAAAGAGCCTTGATTTCCTCGCGGTCACCTACCGACTCGGTAGGATTTCCTTCCACAGCCTTTATTCCGCCTTGCAGAGATTCGGGGAGTTTAGGCTGATAGGAAGCGCGGGCTTCCTGGAACAGAGATATTTCTGACATAAGAATTTGTGTGAATGTTCGTTTTGTGGAGCATAGGGGGATCGAACCCCTGACCTTTAGATTGCGAACCTAACGCTCTACCGACTGAGCTAATACCCCATTATAGTGATTCCCGAAAAATGCCGACTCGTTTTTTCATCATCACTTGGTGCGGGACTTGCGAAAATGAGAATCATCCTCCGCGTCCCCGGTTTTCCGGCGGCGGGAAGCCCCTTTCCGGAAAAGCCGCGCAAATATAGGCATTTTTTTATTATTCCGCATATTTAAATGCGGGAAATCCCACCACCCCGCCCAACGGACTGGAACGGGGCGAGAAGTTTTTTTGAAAAATAAGTATTTTGTATTGCAAGGTATTGAGAAAAGTTTATATCTTTGCAGCGTCAAATATTTTGAGAAATGAAAAAAGTAATCGAAACCTGTGTGGGAAACAGGAACTTTTCCCTCGACGAGGATGCCTACACAAGGCTGGACGAGTACCTTACGCACTTCAGCTCCCGCCTGTCGGGCACTACCGCCGCGCAGAACGCGGAGATAATGGCGGACCTCGAAGACCGCATCGCCGAACTCTTCACGGCGGAAACCGCCAGGGGACGCGTGGTCAGTCTCCCTGTCGTCGAGAAGATCATCGCACAGCTCGGAATGCCGGACGGGAGTGCGGAGACGAGCGGCTCGGCCTCGGATGAGGGAAGGCAGCAGACCAGAAAAATATACCGCGACGTGGACAACAAGACCATCGCGGGCGTATGCTCGGGGCTTGCGCTGTACTTCGATGTCGATGTGGTCCTGGTACGTGTCGCTATGCTCATCGCGCTCGTCGCGTGGAGCGCCGGGTTCTGGAT
>CAVKLO010000239.1:0-3322 GCA_963656985.1 Bulleidia sp.
GCTTGCGCCTGGGCGAGCCGCGTCTGCGCCTCGATGAGCTTGACCTCGCTCACGCTGCCGTTGTCCTTGACCGACTCCAGTCGGTCGTTCGCGTCGCGGGCCTGTCTGAGCGTGGCCGCTGCGGCGTCCAATGCGTTTTCTGCGCTCTCGGCCTTGACTCTCGCCACCACCTGGCCCTCTCTGACCCTGTCTCCCTGGCGCACATCGATTCCCACGAGGGTCGCGGGAAGCGGGCTGGTGAGTACTATGGATTTCGACGCATCGATCCGGGCGACATAGGTTTTGCCGGAGACACCGCTTTGCGTCTGCACGGTCAGCGTCCGGACCTTCACCTGAGACTTTTCATAGCATCCCCGCTTGGAGGGATTGTGGCAGGACGCCACAATAAGGCCGCTTGCCGCCAGCAGCAGCAGCGACAAGGCGTAATAATCAATGGATTTCATACGTTTATGCATAATTATTCAGTTCCGTTTCTATGTCACAGTCTGGGTTGCAGTCCTTTATCAGGAAATCCACCATCGCGTCGTATGTTTCTACACCGCTCTGTTTTTCCGGGGTGATCACAAGCTGGTTTTCTATGCCCTTCAGAAGCATCTGTATCATATCCGCGAAAGCATCCGGCTGCACTGCGTCGGCAAGGATATGGTTATGCTTCCCCAAGCGGCAGATTTCGTAGAACTCACTTCTCTCCCATCTGTCGAAGTCTTCCCTTATGCTGCGGACTACCCCGCAGGCCTCGTCGTCGGTACCGGAGTATTGATTGACGATGAATTGCGGATAGACCTGCATAGAGAGTATCTGGTTTATCCTTTCTTTCAGATAGGCCCGGATCTGTGCGGATGTCAGGTGCTCGTCGATGGTTATCACCGCTTCGAGCTTTTCCTTCATCTGCGCGAACTCCCTCTCCACGATGTCCTTCAGCAGGGCCTGCTTGCCGTCGTAATAATAATAGATGGAGGTCTTGGTCTTGCCTGTCTTGTGGCAGATGCCTTCGAGAGTCGTCTTTTCATAGCCGAACTTCCCGAACAATTCTTTCGCCGCCTCCAGAATCTTCTCCTTCACGGCGCATTTCTTCACTGTGTTCATATTTTCGTATATTCTCATTGCCGGGCGGAGCCGGCAATCCCGCCGCAAATATACGACAATATTTTAAATTTTGAACAAAACAGTAAAAAGTTCAGAATTATTTGAACCGCCTACGGCACGGGATGCCCGAGCACATCGGGCCTGACAAAAATCACGTCGGGCCTGACGAAATAAAGGCCGGGGCAAGAAAAAAAGATGTCGGGATTGCCGATTACTTAAGCTCGGAAATCATAGCGCGGGCGACTGCGCGGGAAGCTCCCTCGCCGCCGAGACGCTCCCTTATTTCCGCATAGTCGGAAAGCATACGGGAGCGATACTGAGTGTCGGTAAGCAGCCTGCTGACCTCGGCATAGACCTTGTCCGGAGTGAAATCGAACTGTATGAGTTCCTTCCAGGCCCCACGTCCCAGAATCAGATTACCCAGGGAAATATACTTCACGCGTTTCAGAACCTGCAGGAACACTCCTATGATGACGGCGCTCACAAAGCTCGTGGACCAGCACACCACCTGCGGAGTCCCGATAAGCGCTGCCTCCAGCGAAGCCGTCCCCGAATTGATTATCGCCGCATCGGCATAGCGAAGCACATCGTAGGTGCGTCCGAAGACCACCTCCACGTTCTTGCGCCCGCCGATATATTTGCTGTAGTCTTCCATAGTGCGCGAAGGCGCTCCGGCGATGACTACCCTGCGCCCGAGCCGGTCCGCGACCTTCATACACACCGGCATCATCCTCTTTATCTCCCCCTTGCGCGACCCGGGGAGCAGCGCGACGTACCCTCCCGCAGAAGAAGAAGTCACGGGAGCGTATCGATATTGGTCGACTGCGTCGACCAACGGATTTCCGACGTATGTGAATTTCACCCCGGCGGATTCGAAGTACGGGACTTCGAAGGGGAAGATGATGAACAGGCGGTCCACCCACTGCCTGAGCTTGCGGTTGCGTCCTTCGCGCGAGGCCCAGGTTTTCGGAGCGATGTACCAGAAGACCTTGAGGCCCAGGCCGTGCGCGAACTTAGCTATCTTCAGATTGAAGCCGGGGTAGTCGATGAGAATGACCGCATCCGGCTGCCAGACGGCTATGTCCTTTTTACAGAACTCTATGTTTTTCAGAAGCTTGCGTGCTTTAAACAGTACATCTGTGACTCCCATCACCGCCCCTTCGGCGTAATCCTTCACGAGAGTTCCGCCCACCGCCGCCATCAGGCCTCCGCCCCAGAAACGGATGTCGGCCTCCGGGTCCTCCGCGAAGAGTCCCTTCATCAGATTCGAGCCGTGGAGGTCACCCGAAGCTTCGCCGGCTATGATGTAATATTTCATCGGAAATCGGTGTCAAAGCCCACCTCGCGCAGACGGCGGCACTCGGCCTCGTCGCAGCTCAGCAGCTGATGCGCGGTCACGCTGACATAGCCTTCCGCCATAAGATGATGGTCGGCCCCCGGGGTGTTCCGGGAATCGTCGATGAAATCCCCCACCATCACGAACATCTCCTCGCCGGGCTCGGCCTTTGCCTCGAGATTCACGAGGCTGTAGGCTTCCGCCTTGATGCCCAGACGGTTGCAGAAGTCCTCGTCCCAGCGCTTGAATTCCTTTTCCCAGTGCCCCATCCCCTGATGGCCGACTCTCACGCCCTTAATCTTCTCCGCGGGCAGATTCGGAAAATTCACGTTGTAGAAAAGACCGTATTTGCGCGCCCCGTCGGAGAGAAGCCGCTCGAATATCTGCGGAAAGAACTTTTCCACCGCACTGAAATCCGCATCGTGGTGCATATTGTCCAGCGAGACCCCGATGCCCGGCAGACCGTTCATCGCAGCTTCCTGGGCTGCGCCCAATGTGCCCGAATAGCAGGCGGCGGTGGCGGCGTTCGAGCCGTGGTTTATGCCGCAGACCACTATGTCCGGCCGCTCATCGGTGAAGATCTCGTCCAGCGCGTATTTCACGCAGCTCGCGGGGGTGGCATCGACATAATAGCGGCGCACCCCGTCCTGGTCGGGGAGCCTTTTGACGGCGATGGGCTTCAGTCCCATAGTGACTGACATCCCCATTCCGGACTGGTGGTATTTCGGCGCGACGACAGTGACACTGCCATATTGGCGCATTATTCTGACAAGCGCCTTGATGCCTTCGGCGCGATAACCGTCATCGTTTGTGACAAGTATATTCATCTCTAAATCGATATTCTACCGCAAAGATATGAAATTGTCTAAAATTTTTAATAAATTTGCACCGCTTTTGCAG
>CAVKLO010000240.1:0-3300 GCA_963656985.1 Bulleidia sp.
CCAGAACCGTCGTCTTGCGTTTTTCCATCTCTGTGAACACATCGTACCAGTGCCGCACCTCCGCGACTTCGGCATCGTCCAGCCCACCTGTGCGCTCCTTGCGGTAGCGGCAGATGAACGGAATCGTGTCGCCCTCCTCGAAGAGAGTAGCACAATTCTCTATCTGCCAATCTTTTACACCCATCGCTCCGGCGATGTGCCTGATATATATTTCTTTCATAGCCATTATTTTTGCGGCCTTGCGGCCAATGGAAATGTCCTCCCGGGAACTTCTCAATCCTGCGAAAAATCCCTGAGTTTCTCGCGATACGCCGTCAGGATGCGCGAGCGCGAGGCGTAACCGAGATACCTGCGGTTCTCGGTCAATACCGGCAGTCTCCAGGCCCCCGTCTTGTCGAACTTGTCCATAACCGTGTCCATCTTGTCGTCAGCGTAGATGAAAGCCTTCGGCTCTTCCATAAAACTCCTGACCGGCAGAGTGTTATACTTGTCCGTCCGGAAAGCCAGCCGGTGGATGTTGTCCAGAGTCACCTGACCGCAGAAAAGCCCGGCGGAATCCACCACGGCATAGACCTGTGCGCTGCTGGACTTGAGCACCCGCACCACGTCGCCAAGCTTCGCGTCCGGCGAAATCCTCGGATACTTGTCGCTGACCAGTTCATTCAGACTCATAAGCGTGAGCACCGCCTGGTCGCTGTCGTGCGTGAGCAGCTCGCCCGTCTGAGCGATACGCTTGGTATAAATGGAGTATTTCTCGAAAATTCTCGTAGTTCCGAAAGAGAGCGCCGCAGTCAGAATCAGCGGAAGGAAAAGTTCATAGCCCCCCGTCATCTCGGCGATAAGGAAGATCGCGGTCAGCGGAGCCTGCATCACGCCCGCCATCATAGCGGCCATTCCGGCCAATACGAAATTGGATTCAGGGACATCAGTTCCGCACAGATTCAGCACTCTGGCTATCACGAACCCCGCTATGGCCCCCACGAAAAGGGTCGGTCCGAAAGTGCCGCCGACTCCCCCGCCGGCATTCGTGAAGGTCATAGAGAACACCTTCAGCAGCATCACCAGAGCGAAGAAAAGCACTATCCCCCAAGGTGAGCGGGTGAGGAAAGACAGCAGCGTGACATCCGAAAAATCAGGGTCACCGCCGCTGAGAAGCATACGGACCCAGTCATAACCCTCGCCGTACAGAGGCGGGAAGAGAAAGATGAGAAGTCCGAGCGCCACTGCGCATACGGCCCATTTCCTGTATGCGCCGGCAAGCTTCGCCGCACGGTCCTCAAGCCAGAGAGTACAGCGGACGAAAAACACCGAAAACAGTCCGCAAAAGCCTCCCAGAATGCAGTAGAAAGGGAAATTCGATATGCGGAAAGGAACGATTGCGGCTGCGAACTCGGCTTCCGGTCCCGTGAAGATGTAGGCTACCGTAGCCGCGGCCACGGTGGAAAGCAGCAGCGGCATAAGGGAGGACATCGAGATATTGAAAAGCAGAATCTCCATCGTGAAGAGCACGCCCGCGAGAGGGGCCTTGAAGATTCCGGCGAGCGCACCGGCGGCACCGCAGCCCAGCAGAATGGTCATCTGCCTGTAGCTCAGCCCGAAGCGTCTTCCCAGATTCGAGCCGATCGCCGCCCCGGTATAGACTATCGGAGCCTCGGCTCCCACAGAACCGCCGAGTCCGATGGTCACGGCGCTCGTTACCATCGAAGACCATAAATTATGCGCCTTTATGAAGCACTGCTTGTTCGATATGGCCTGGAGAACCTTGGTCACGCCGTGGCTTATATTGTCACGGACCAGGTACTTTACTGTCAGTAAAGATATGAGCATCCCGACTCCCGGAAGCACCAGCCACTGCCAACGCCCCGGGATAAAGGAAAAGACCCCGTCCGCAGCCGTCTTTATCAGAGATATCAGAAAGTGCAGCAGCACGGCCGCACCGCCCGACAGGCATCCTGTAAGCAAGGCAAGGGCGAGGAGTCTGTTCCGTGGGGACAGTTTGGGGAAGGTCATACGTCCCCATCCGAGGAATCTTCTTCGGCTCCGTATTGGGAAATATTGTCGTCCGGCAGGGCGTCACCCTCGTGGGTGCTTTCCGCAGCGCCCGTAACCTGACTTTCCTCAGCCTCTTCCTCTCCCTCGAGCCACCTTTCGATATCGTCCATATCGTCAGTCTTCACCTTTATCTTCACAAGGTAAATGGAATCGGGGAATTCTATGGTCACGGCGTAGAATGGCGTCCCGTCCGGCTTGGTATATCTGGTAAGGTCCTGGAGATAGTCGTTGAATCCTTTGGGATACTTGGCGTTAAACGCCGCAGCGACCGTTTCGGACATATTCTCGTAGCTTACCACGTGACGTCTTCTGGTGTCTATCTGTTTCATAGGTGTCATTGTTTTCGGGTGCAATAATAGGACAAAAACTAATCACACACAAGATTTCATCTTTTTTTTCTGAAAAAAAACGACTTCTGTCTTCTTTTCTTCTCGGGGTCCCTTTCAGTGAAGACCGGCTTCATCGTCCGGGGGTCGATTCCGGTGTAGAACATTACCGAGGAGACGGTCATCGGAGTCGGCGTGAAATCCTGCACCTGCTCCATCCAGATGCCCTTCAGGGCCGGATTCGAGGCAAGGTGCTCCATATCCTTCATCGTGCAGCCTGGATGGGAGGAGATGAAGTAGGGCACGAGTTCGGTGCGGACTCCCGCCTTGCGGACTATCCTGTCGAATTCCGTCCTCAGACGCTCGAAGAGCCGGAACGACGGTTTGCCCATATAATAAAGAACCTTGTCTTCGGTATGTTCTGGAGCCACTTTCAGACGGCCCGAGCAGTGCCGGAGCACCAGCTCTTTCAGATACGGACAGGAAGTCCCGTCCACGAAGCCGTCCTCGGTCAGGAAGAGGTCATAACGGATGCCGCTTCCCACATAGGCGTGCTTTATCCCTTTCACTTTCAGGACATCGTCATACAGTTTCAGAAGACGCGCGTGGGAGCGGTCCAGATTCCTGCAGGGCAGCGGGAAAAGACAGGACTTGCGGCGGCACTTCCCGCAGAGTTCCGGATTGCGGCCGTGCATTCCGTACATATTGGCCGTCGGGGCCCCCAGATCGGAAATGTTGCCGGCGAAGCCGGGGAGCGAAGGCAGAGCGCGCACTTCGCGAAGGATGTTCTCCTCGGAGCGCGACTGTATGAATTTGCCCTGATGGGCGGCGATGGTGCAGAAGTTACAACCTCCGAAGCAGCCCCGGTGCGTTGTTACCGAGTACTTTATCATATCGTAGGCCGGTATCCTCTTCCCCCGGT
>CAVKLO010000241.1:0-3295 GCA_963656985.1 Bulleidia sp.
CGGTGTATTCCGTAAGGGCCTTGCGTACTTTGCGCAGGGCGCTTTTGCCGCCAGTGCCATAGAGTTTCAGCATCTGCCCGTCGAAAGCGGGAACCTCCGAGTCCATCTGGGCGTTCTCGAAAGAGTCGATTCTCTCGCGGACGTAAGGAGCCATCCGGTCGTACATCTTATAGCAGGCGTTGGCGACGCGGTTGCACATCCAGAAAGTGGAGGTAGGGGAGTACTTCAGAATGTTCCCGTTCCCTACGCGAAGGCACTCCGGAACTTCGGAGGTGTTCGCATAGATCGGAGTGAGATAAGATGTCGCGGCATCATCGCAGCCGAACCACTGCAGGGCCCCGATGACATCCGGAAGACCCGGACGGGACTGGGCCACGAACCAGAAACCTGTCTGCTGGGTCGCGAGCGCACGCTCGTTCAGGTAGCTTTTGCCCTCATATTCGAAATACATAGGCCTCCAGCGGTAAGGCAGAGCGTTTCCGCCCGCGCCGATGTCCGTGGTCATATCCATAGGTGTGCCCTCGAAGTGGTCGCGCATAACATCGGCCACGTTCTTGACGCTGATTTTGCGTGAAGGCTTGACGAAGAGAGGCATAGGGTTGCCGAAGTTGTAACCCATAGCGTAGTCGAGCCAGTCGGAGGCAGGCCGGGTGACTTCCCCGCCGTTTTCGTCCATATAGGTGAACTGACCGTCACAGAGGATGTTGAACGCGCTCCATACACGGGCATCGCAGGCTCTGACGGTGCCGAAGTCGAGCGGACAGTAGGTGTCGCAGAAGCTGAAATCGCTGTCTTTCCCGTCGAACCAGCCTTTCTCGCGGGCGAAACCGATCACATCCGGAGCGTAGAGACAGTTCTCGGGATCGTCCAGAGGGAAGCGGGATATTCGCGCCTGGTTCGCGTGTGCGCAGATGTAGCCGTCGGGGATGCGTCTGGCAACCCAGAGCATACCCTTGCTGCCTTCACCCTTGCCGATGAGGTCCATCACCCAGGCTTCCCTGGTGTCGGCGATGGAGAAGCTTTCGCCCTCGGAACCATAGCCGAATTCATCGGTGAGGCTTACCATAATCTGGATCGCCTCGCGTGCGGTGCGGGCTCTTTCGAGCGCAGTGTAGATCAGAGAGCCGTAATCCATTATGCCCTGCTTGTTCTCCAGTTCGGTACGTCCGCCCCAGGTGCTCTCAGCGATTATGAGCTGATGCTCATTCATATTGCCCACTCTCTGGTAGGTATGGGCTGTCTGTGGGATGTAGCCGCGGAATCTGTAGCTGTCCCAGTCGTCCACGCGGCGCAGGGCTCCAGCTTTCCAGTCGCCGGCGGCCTGGAAATACAGCTCTCCGTAAAGCTGGTGCGAATCCGCCGAATAGGAAATCATCGCGGAGCCGTCGGTACTCGCTCCGTGCGTGATTATGACATTGGAACAGGCATCCGTTCTTGTGGCCGTCACCGTCGCAAGGACTGCGGCTGCAAGGCAGATGGTGGTGATGAAGTGTCTGGTCATTTGCTTCTTTTTCTATTAATGGCTAAATTT
The DNA here is from genome assembly GCA_963656985.1 of Bulleidia sp. Taxonomy (GTDB): domain Bacteria; phylum Bacteroidota; class Bacteroidia; order Bacteroidales; family UBA932; genus Cryptobacteroides. The sequence goes on from CAVKLO010000241.1 coordinate 1,532, forward strand.
GTACATTATGTGGGACAACAAAGCTAATCATTTTTTATGACTAAACGAGTTTTTTCATCAATTGCCGCCGTGCTGCTCTGCGTTTTCGCCCTTGCGCAGGAAAACGATCCGCAGAAGAGGGAAAAGGAGTTCTTCGAGAATCTGGACAAGCAGATTACCCAGATGACCTTGCAGCTGGATCTGGAAGACTGGCAGGTCTTTTACGTGGACTCCATACTTACCCACGACTATCAGGCTATGCAGAAGGAACTTATGACGCTCCAGCAGAAAAAGGTGTCTAACACGGACATCTATAATGAAGTAGCCTTCAGATGGCAGGACAGGATAGATGAATCCCTGCAGAAGGTCTTCAGTGAGGAGCAGTGGGCCAAATACCAGAAGAACGGGGCCGCACGTGCGAAGAAAGCGCGCGACAAGCGGCGCGCCAAGATGAAGTGAGTTATTCCTGAAACAACCGGCAGATTTCATCGTCACTAATCACAATTATTCGTACATTTGCAGGATTTTAACAGTTTCTCATATGAAAGAGGAAATTCAGAAAGTGCTTGCAGACCTGTCTGAACTCAGATGTCAGACCCGGAAAGATGTCGAGGAGGCCAGAATCCGCTTCCTGGGCAAGAAAGGCGAGGTGACGAAACTCTTCGACGAGTTCCGTACGATGGACAAGGAGATGAAAAAGGAGTTCGGAAAGACCTTGAACGACCTCAAGCAGACGGTTCAGAACAGGATAGAGGAGTTCAAGAACCAGGCTGCCTCCGAGGATGCCACGCAGGCTGCTGCGCAGGATCTGACTATGCCGGGAGACGCTTTCGCCCTCGGCTCGCGCCACCCTGTGTCCATAGTGCGTCAGGAGATAGTGGACATCTTCCGCAAGTTCGGTTACGATGTGGCCGAGGGACCCGAGATCGAGGATGACTATCACGTGTTCGAAGCCCTGAATTTCCCTCCGAACCATCCCGCCAGAGATATGCAGGACACCTTCTTCGTGTCTGCGGGCCATCCTAATCCGCTCCTGCTGCGCACCCACACTTCTTCGGTGCAGGTCCGCGCTATGGAGACGATGAAGCTCCCTATCCGTGTCATCTGCCCGGGACGCGTGTTCCGCAACGAAGCCATAAGTGCGCGTGCGCACTGCATCTTCCATCAGGTGGAGGGCCTCTATATCGATGAGAACGTGTCTTTCGCCGACCTCAAGCAGGCCATCCTGCTTTTCGCCCGCGAGATGTTCGGTCCCGATACGGAAATACGTATGCGTCCTTCCTTCTTCCCGTTCACGGAGCCGTCCGCCGAGGTGGACGTGAGCTGCAACATCTGCCACGGCAAAGGTTGTAACATCTGCAAGGGTACCGGCTGGCTGGAGATTCTGGGCTGCGGTATGGTGGACCCTAACGTTCTGGAAGCGAGTGGTATAGACTCCAAGAAATATTCCGGCTTCGCTTTCGGTATGGGCCTGGAGCGCATCGCGATGCTGAAATGGAGGGTTAATGACCTGAGGCATTATTTCGAGAACGATATACGTTTCCTCCGCGAATTCAGCTCCGCAGTCGAGGTGTAGAAGCATCTCCGGAGTGGGTATCCGGAAATCACCTCCGGCGAGTGATTTTTAGAAACCTGAAAAGAATGAAAAAGATGATGTATGTTATTTTTTTGAAGGTTTCTTAGTGCAAATGTTTGGAGTTCTGAAAAAACTTCGTACCTTTGCAATCCCGATGCGGAAATAGCTCAGTTGGTAGAGCGCAACCTTGCCAAGGTTGAGGTCGCGGG
>CAVKLO010000242.1:0-3286 GCA_963656985.1 Bulleidia sp.
ATATGAAGGCGGAGGCCCGCTCCGAAGCCCAGGCGTACATAAACGACACTATGGACGAGGCGCGCCTGACGGCGTCCAAGGAAGCCAAGCGCATCGTGATAAACACCATACAGCGCACCGCCACGGAGACGGCGATCGAGAATGCCGTGACCACCTTCCCTATCGAAAACGACGAGATCAAGGGACGCATCATCGGCCGTGAAGGCCGCAACATCCGTGCGCTGGAAGCCGCGACGGGAGTAGAGATAGTGGTGGACGATACTCCGGACGCCATTCTGCTCAGCGCGTTCGACCCGGTACGCCGCGAAGTGGCGCGTCTCGCGCTTCATCAGCTCGTAATAGACGGGCGCATCCATCCGGCCCGCATCGAGGAGGTGGTGACGAAGGTCAGCAGACAGCTCGAAGACGAGATTCTGGAGACCGGCAAGCGCACCTGCATCGATCTGGGCATCCACGGGATGAACATCGAACTGGTCCGGCTCATCGGCCGTATGAAATACCGCTCGTCCTACGGACAGAACCTTCTGCAGCACTCGCGCGAAGTCGCGAACATCTGCGCCATAATGGCTTCCGAACTCGGCCTCAACCCTAAGACGGCGAAGCGCGCCGGACTCCTCCACGACATCGGCAAGGTTTCAGACCAGGACAATGAGCTGCCTCACGCCCTGCTGGGAGCCAAGCTCGCCGAGCAGTATAAGGAGAAGCCCGAAATCTGCAACGCCATCGGAGCACATCACGAGGAGATGGAGATGACTTCCGTGTTCGCTCCTCTCGTTCTGGTCGGCGACGCCATCTCCGGAGCCCGTCCGGGAGCACGGCGCGAAGTCATCGAGTCCTATATCAAACGTCTGAAGTGTATGGAAGACCTGGCGACGGCATATCCGGGCGTGACCAAATCCTACGCCATCCAGGCCGGCCGCGAGCTGCGCGTCATAGTGGGGGCCGAGTCTGTCTCCGACGAGCAGGCGGGACGTCTTTCCACCGACATAGCGCAGAAGATCCAGGAGGAGATGACCTATCCGGGACAGGTGAAGATTACGGTAATCCGCGAAACCCGCTCGGTAGCTTATGCGAAATAGATTTCTCACGGCGCGGACTCTGCTCTGCGTCTTCATATCCGCAGCTCTGCTGCTGCCGGGACGGCTCTCCGCACAGGGAGGGCCTCCGGCCCCGGACCATATCAGCTGGTCATCCTCCGTCTCCGGGACTGAGGACGGGATCTACGAAGTGCATCTTATCGGCAGACTTGCCGACGGGATGCACAGCTATTCTCTGACCGACGAATACTCCGCCACGCAGGTGGAATTGGCCGCCGGAGGCGGCGCGAAGATTCTCGGCGGTCCGCAGCTGCTCTCGCCGGTGCAGAAGGAAAACGGGTCGGAATGTGTTTACGGCACGCTGGAGCTTCTCGTCAGAGTCGAGGGGGAAGGCAGCGTAAGCGGCACTGTTTCAGTACTCTGCTGTAGCGACACTTTCTGTACGCCGTGGATTGACTGGGATTTCGACATCAGTCTGCCTCCCCCCGGGGAGGCGGTGATTTCGCAGGCTTCCGCTCCCTCTCCGGCTTCCGCCGAAGCCCAGGCCCAGGCGGGCATCTGGGCCCTGATTCTGGAGGCCATACTCTGGGGATTCGCGATGCTGCTGACCCCCTGTGTCTTCCCTATGGTGCCGATGACGGTGTCCTTTTTCATTAAGGGCAGCGCCACGCCGGCCCAGGGACGGGTAAAGGCCGCCCTCTACGGACTGTTCATCGTCCTGCTCTACACCGTTCCCATATGTCTTCTGATATTCATCACCAGGATAGTCGGGGGAAGCGGAGTCACGGCTGACATCTTCAACTGGCTGTCCACGCATTGGCTGCCGAACATCATTTTCTTCGTCATCTTTATGATTTTCGCGGCGAGCTTTTTCGGAGCTTTCGAAATCACTCTGCCGTCGAAGTGGACGAATTCCGCCGACCGCAAGAGCGAGAACGCCGGCATAGGCGGCATCTTCTTTCTCGCCCTCACTCTGGTTCTGGTGAGCTTCAGCTGCACCGGTCCCATCGTGGGCACGGTGCTCATAAAGAGCACGAGCGGCGAATTCTGGGCCCCGATGATCACTATGCTGGCGTTCAGCATAGCCTTCGCCCTGCCTTTCACCGTTCTCGCCCTCTTCCCTTCCCTGCTGAAGAAGCTTCCGAAAAGCGGAGGCTGGCTTAACAGCGTGAAAGTGGTTCTGGGCTTCATAGAGGTGGCCCTCGGCTTCAAGTTCCTCAGCACCGCCGACCAGACATATCACTGGCATCTGCTGGACAGGGAGGTCTATCTCGCCATCTGGATTGTGGTGTTCTCACTGCTGGGACTGTACCTGCTCGGAAAGATACGCTTCCGTCACGACTCCCCGGTGGAATACGTTTCCGTGAAGCGTCTGACCCTGTCCATCGCGGTCCTGTCCTTCGTGGTCTATCTGATTCCGGGGATGTGGGGAGCGCCTCTTAAGGCCCTCTCCGGCTATCTTCCGCCGCTTGAGACCCAGGATTTCGTGCTCGGGCAGCAGGTGGGAATGGGTGAAGCGGGATTGGCCGGGACGGCCGCAGCCTCTTCCGCGCACACGGAGGATGATTCCGGAAAGACGGTCACGATTGCGCACGGGCTGCAGGCTTACACCGACCTGGACGAGGCGGTGAGTGCCGCGACAGATGCCGGCAAGCCGATTTTCGTGGACATAACGGGGCACGGCTGCGTGAACTGCCGCGAGATGGAGGCACGGGTCTGGAGCGACCCGAGGGTGCTGGCGAAACTCCGGGACGAGTTCATCATCGTCGCGCTCTATGTGGACGACAAGACGAAGCTCTCCGAGAGCGAGTGGGTCTATAATGACAGCGGACGCGCTCTCAAGGATGTCGGCAGGGTGAATTCTTGGATCGCACTGAAGCGCTTCGGGGTGAATTCCCAGCCTAATTACTTCATTCTGGATTCCGCCGGGCAGACCCTGCGCGGCCCTCGCGCCTACGACCTCGACGCCGACGCGTTCCTGAACTGGATGACGCTGTAGGTGGTTTTACGTATATGAGGGTGACTGAACATCCGAAAGGCTGTTCAGTCACCCTTTTCTGTATTTACAGTCCGGGCATTTCTCGTCATTGCCGGCTCCGACCGGCAATCCCTTCGAGACAAGGGATGCCCGATCAGGTCGGGCATGACGGCGTACTGCAACCAGATGCCCGAACAAGTCGGGCATCCCGTAGGAGCCTACAGCCGCTCGATCATACGCTTGAATATGGCGGTCATACGGCCGGCGGCGG
>CAVKLO010000243.1:0-3286 GCA_963656985.1 Bulleidia sp.
GTTCATATCCAGCGGGTCATAGCCCCGGACAGTGCGCTCCTCAGTCATAATTCTTTATTTCCAGTTTTTGTAAGGGTTCTTCATAAGCATCGAGTTGTAGTAGCGGACATCGCCCGTCACTTCCTCTCCGAGCCACTTCGGCTTGTCGAAAGCCTCGTCCTCGCTGCCGAGCTCCACTTCGGCGACGGTCAGACCGTCATTATCTCCGTAGAACTCGTCCACCTCGAAGGTGTGCTCTCCGGCTTTCACCAGATAGCGGGTCTTGTCGATGACTCCCGGCTCGCAGATCTTCAGAAGCTCCTTAACCTCGTCCACAGGGATTTCCTTCTCCCACTCGAAACGGCTTGCGCCGCTCTCGGAACCGATTCCCTTGATGGTGATGAAACCCTTGTCACCCTTTACCCTCACGCGCACGGTGCGCTCCGGAACGGAGCTGAGATAACCCTGCGTGATGCGTGTAGCCTTGAAAGCGTCCTGCTTGAAGCAGTCGCATTTCACCAGAAATTTTCTTTCTATTTCCTGTGCCATAGCTTATTCGTTTGCAAGCGGTTTATCCGACATTCCGATGACGCGTTTGATGGCCTGGAGATAGTTTATGTTCTCCACGCCTTCCAGATGACAGTCGGCGACGGTCTTCTTTATATCTTCGATTTCCGTGGATTCGGAGTTGATGGTGACTACTTTCGCGCCGTTGATGAGGACGTTGCCCACCTCGCAGATGGTGTCGTTCACCATATAGCCGAATCTCTGCTTGTGTACTCTCACCGCGGCCAGATCCGGATTCGCCTTCACCATAGCGATGAACTCGTCGAGGGTGTAGCTGTCCTTGTCCAGCTTAGGCATTTCCACCATAAAGGCGGGGAACACCTCTTTCTCGAGAACCTCGCGGGAGATGGGGAATTCGCCCTTCATAAGCGGGTTCCACTGCTCGAAACCGTCCACGCTGCGCACGAAGGTCTTGATGTCCATCTTGCCGTTGCGGATTTTGGTGTTGTTGATGTCGTTTGCCTTGGAGACGATGTAGATTTCATCGCTTTCCCTCTCCCAGACCTTCTCCGGTACCGGGACGGAAAGACGTGCCATCCTCTTGTGAGCTTCGCAGAAACACTGACCGAAGCTGCGGAATTCGAAGCGCGGCTTGGACGCTTCGCCGATTTTCATTTCTTCTTTTGCCATTGCTTAAAAATTAATTTTCAAGCCCTTCCACAGGGTTTGCCGTATTGTTTTCATTTGCTGTTCCCGGAGTCGCCGCGCAGTGATACCAGCTTCCGCTTCCGTCCGGAACACGGGCGTAGGACGCTTTGGCCTTGGTCACGCACTCCACGAGGTTGAAGACATCGATGCGGTTCCCCTTAGGGTCGCGGAGCTCGATCTTCACAGCCTTTTTGGCCGACAGGCCGGAATGGAAGATATAGTCCGCGCTCTGCTCGGGATGGTCCGCCTGCACGTCCTCGCTGTAGAGCAGAATGAACTCGCCAGGCTTGATGACGGCTGACGGGGCGGTCCAGACAGCCTCTTCCACCTTGTCGTCCTTGATGATGTTCACGCCCTTGATGCGGATTTCGTCATTGCCCTTGTTGTAGAGCTCGATGAACTTGTCGTTGCCGTTCAGCTCGTTCAGTACCAGCCCGCTGTAGTCGATCGGGACTTCACCCACGGTGTAGGAGGCTTCTGCGGAGACCGCGCTGCGGCTGCCGGTGCTGGCTTCCACGCGATATGTCACCTTGGTGCCCTCGGCGGCTCCCGGGATGGTGCCCGAGTACACGCCCTTGGAAACGCTGCTCATTGCGGCGGTGGCTTCCGCCGCGCTGCCCAGCTTGTATTTCAGCTCCACCTTGGCGATGTCCACGAGTGAGGCTACATTGGCCGTCACGGTGACGGCGTCGTCTTCTGTATAGGCGACGGTGTTCTGCAGTCCGGAGATGGTGACTCCGTCATATATCTTGTCTTCCACGCAGGAGGTGCCGAGCGCGAAAGCGAGCGCAAGCGCCGCGAATATTGCTGTCTTTTTCATAATCTGTGTCATTTTAGAATGCTACCTGGAAACGCATCGATATCATATGGTAGTCCACGCCGGCCTTGCCGTCGCTCTCCACCACCTTGGTGTAGTCCTTGGTCGGCTTGCCGGAGGCATCGTGCCCCACGTAGAGCTTGCCCTTGCCGTTCGCGTAGCGGTCGTTGTTGTTATACTGATAGTTGATGACGAACTTGACGTTCTTCATAGGGTAAAAATTGATTCCGAAGCTGTACGCCTCCGCGCAGCCTCCGAAGTAGTCGGCGGTGTTGAAGTCGCAGAGTTCGTAGCGGAAGGCGAGTTCCACGTCACCCCAGCTGCGTCCCGGAGTTATGCGGGTAGGCTTCGCTCCGTCGCTGTCGTAGTTCTGTCTGCCGCCGAAGAGCAGGTAGGAAGCCTGGGCGTACCAGCCTTTCGCCCACTGGGTGCCGAGCGGGTTCACATCCTTGTCGAGGAAGGCGCCGCGGGTGATGTAGGCCGTCTCATAGCGCAGGCCCCTGTGGAAGCCGGCGAGCTCCGCCGTCCAGAGGAATTCGTGGTCCAGTCCGTTTATGGCGTCGGTGTCGAGATACTTCTTGCGGTTTATGCTCGTGGTGTTGCGGCTGCTGTAGCGGGCCACTTTGTAGCCGTCGGTGGATGCGGCGCTCGGGTTGCGGTACGAAACCGCTCCGCCGATGTGCAGGCCGGTGTTCGGGTTCTTGTAGAGCGGACGGATGGCGATCTTTCCGGTATAGGCGAGACCCACGTTGCGGCCGTAGTCCTTGTTGTTGTCATTCTTCGCGGTAGCCTCTTCGCTGCCCTTGAGCTCGGGTCCGAATACTCCGGCCGAAGCCCAGAACCAGTTCTTCGACCAGGTGGCTCCGAGACCCAGATGTCTGGAAGGGGCCAGGGCGGTGACCATAGGCCGCTCCATAAACATAAGGTAGCGCGAAGAAGTGTTGCGCTGCAGGGAGAAGTTCTCCTTGAAGTTCCCGGCCTTGATTTCGAGTCCAGGCACTCCGGTGTAGGAGAGGATGGCGTCCTTGAGTTCGCAGACTCCGTCGGCCCAGTCGGTGTCGAGCTCCGCGTACCAGTTCCTGTCGATCTGTGTCTTCACAGCGAAGCGGGCGCGGCGGATGGACATTCCGTTGCCGATGTGACTGCTGTTCTCGCTGCCGTCCAGCTTTGCGTCCGTGAAGTCCGGACCGCCGAAGAATACGGCGGCATCACCCTGCACGCGCAGGTCGAACCACATCTTGTAGCCGATGGACGGGGCGTCCAGAACCATAATGC
>CAVKLO010000244.1:0-3280 GCA_963656985.1 Bulleidia sp.
TCATAATCCCGTGCCCCTGCTCTACCAGAGCGGATACCTCACCATCAAATCCTACGACGAGACCACGGGCATATATACACTCGGTTTCCCCAACCTTGAAGTTAAGAACGGCTTCCTGTCCTTCCTTCTGAATTACTACACCACCGCCAGAGGTTCCGGCAGCCTCCTCATCCGCCAGATGGGCGGCGACCTCGTCAACGGCCGCCCGAAGGACTTTATGAAACGGATGGAAGCGTTCTTCGCCAGGCAGAACTATCAGATTCAGGGGGATGCCGAGAGGGACTTCCACTATGCGATGAGCATCATTCTTCAGCTGCTCGGAGAAAACGTGACCGTCCATACGGAAGATGCGACATCCGAAGGGAGAATCGATATGCTTGTGGAGGTCCCCCGTTACATTTACATCATCGAAATCAAGATCAACGACACGGCCGAGGCGGCCCTGAAGCAGATAGAGGACAGGGGCTACGCCCGCAAATACGCCGATGATACCCGACAGGTCTTCAAGATAGGCATCCGCTTCTCCACGGAATCCCGTTGCATTGATTCTTGGAAAATCGCCGAATAAGCCCTCCCTCAACTCTCTCCCGTCGCAGCCCGCCCGAGAACGGATGAAGGCAGAGACGCGGAAACGCAATTGGACGGCCCGCCGGGCCGTCCAATTTCATCTTACCTGCGCTGAGCTATCTCTCTGGGGATTGCTCAATGTTCCAAGACTTCAGCGACCGCTCTGGCGATGTGCCACATCATAACAGGAGGGACAGCGTTGCCTATCGCCTTGTACTGTTTAGACTCGGAAACCGTCGAGAAAATGAAATCATCCGGGAAAGACTGGATTCTGGCTGCTTCCCTTGGAGTAAAACGGCGATATCTTCCGTTTACGAACAGTACAGGGTCTGTGGAGTTGAGGCTGACTTTCGCCAGATGTGAACTGATGGTGTTGCACTGACTGTCGAGGCTTTGTATCCGGCCTTTGTTCATCTTCTCCTTGACGTTCATCATCCCCGCCACAGCCTTCTCGCTGAAGAACCATTTTTCTTCTCCGTCCGCAGTGCTGTCTATTACATCTCTCAAGATATGTTTTTCACTTACGCTTTCCGGAAACGAGAATTTCGCGCAGGAGGCGGCATCTTTAAAGCCTACGATGATGACCCTTTCCCGCTTCTGAGGGACACCGAAATCGGAAGCTATCACCAGTTTATGCTTGACATAGTATCCGGCCTTTTCGAATTCGCCGATTATCATCGGGAACGCCAGCCCCTTATTGGCCGACAGCAGTCCCTTGACATTTTCAGCGATGAAAGCTTTGGGCTGCTTCTCCTTAAGTATCCGGACCATCTCAAAGAACAGTTTCCCCCTGTCATCTTTATATCCCAGTCTCGGCGGATTCTGAGCGGATATCGAGAAAGACTGGCAGGGGAAGCCGCCCACAAGCAGGTCGAAATCTTGTAAAGACTGAGCGTCAAGCCCTTTTACATCAGCCACTTCACACTTTGTACTGAAATTGTCGTTATAGATTTTGGTGCAATACGGGTCATTGTCGACAGCCTTTACTATCCTGAAAGGCAGGGGAGCATACCGTTCCCCGAGATAATCGAAGCCTCCGACTATCCCCAAGTCCATTCCCCCGCAGCCGCAAAACAGCGAGACCGTCTTTACTGTCGCCATAGCATCAATTTAACTTTTTCACAGACATCTGCGGTGAATCCTATGTCAGCCCCGTCTTTGGGAACCATCGTAATCCTGTCGGTCTTATACATCGATACGGGATCCTTCAGCAGATACAGATACATCTCGCCGCTGCTGATCATAAGCCGATAGATGTAATAGTGTTCCTTGAGAGTCGCCGCCGACTCCCATTCATTTGTCGTCAGATGTACATTGAAATAGTGCAACCTGTTCTTGCTGACAGTACTCTTCACCTCGATATAGCGCTTTGCCCGATCCGGCGAACCTTCCAGACTCTGAATGTCATAGCCTACGGCCAATGCCGTGGGAATCTTTTTGACAAGGTGGATATAATCTTTCAGACCACATCCGATTATACGCATTCTCTCGTGACCGATGACGAGAGCTTCACCCACATCTCCGATGTCTTTAGTCTTGACGGATCCAGTGTCGAACAGGTCGTTGATTCTGTCAGTCATAAGTGTGGCATATTCATCTGTGGGGTACTGTGCTTGAATGAAATCAGCTATATTGGTAGAGAAGGAGCTGTCATCAATATCCGCATTGACATATTTGAACCATTCCGGTCTGACGGCCTCAATATCGCCGAGTGAAAACACTCTTCCATAGAAATCATCATATCCGGAAAACCACGTGTCAGACATAAGCAGGGAAGACACGGATTCTGACTCCACGCCGTTGAGATAGTAATATCCGTGGCTCTCTTTCAGGAGGTTTGCCAGAGCCATATAGTCAAGTATGTCTCCGGCATATCGTACGGTATCCCCCGCAGAATCGTATTCTACTTTGTCTTTCCTGTTGCCGAGGATAAGGTCGACCACCTCTGACGGGTTTCTCTTATCCCTTGTAACCCTGAGGTCGTTGAATATGCAGTGGGTGACCTCCGCCTTGGACAGACAGAATGTTTTGCCGGTACCCTTTAACCGCTCATTCCCGTAAATCAGTACCGATGCGATATACTTTGCAGGTTTAAACTTAACTCCTTTGCTGACAAGCGCACTGATTTCGTGAGACTTAAGATGACCGCCCGGATACTGGAAGGATAACAGGAAGTACTTAAAAAACTGCATAAGGTCCTGTCTGGATGCAAGCATCCCTGCAATCTCTCCCGTTTTCGTCCGGTTATTCCGTTTGTCTTCAACATAGAAGCCGAACAGCGATGAAATTTCAGTCCTCCAGTTATTAATGGTCTTCTGTGTCTTCGATTCATTCCCCGGATAGAGACGAATGGACGCGTTGAGGGCTTTCCCATAGTCTTGCATAGCGCATTCCGGAATCTTAGAACACTCCTGAGCCACATAAAGCAGCACATTTTCCACATCGTTTTTGAACCGGGGACGGATATGATGCAGTCTCAGATAGAACTCTTGCGGGACTTTGTACATAACTACTCCTGTTTCAATGAATCGTTGACACTCTCCGCAATCGCTTTTGCCATCAGAGGAGGAACGGCATTGCCGACTTGCTTATATTGGCTGGTTCTGCTTTTAAGGAAGATATATCTATCCGGGAACGACTGTATTCTTGCGCATTCTCTTACTGTAGGAATCCTGTTGTAACGATAGTGAAAATGATGTCTGTGTCCCGTATC